>NZ_JCBAMT010000015.1:0-97174 GCF_059760445.1 Achromobacter sp. D7-1
CCCGCCTGCAGCCGGGCGCCTCGGCCGCCGGCTGGGGCAGCCAGCCGCTGGGCGTGGTCGATCTGGTCGAGGAAGCCCGCGGCACGGCGCAATACCGCGTCGGCACGCCCAACTTCTTCGCGCTCACCAAGTACAACCGCAGCTACTTCTACGCGACCTCGGTGGCGGATCTGGCGAGCGAGATCGAAGCCCGCGTGGGCCGCTGACAGCCCCCTGGGCCGCGGCGTCCGACGCCGTGGCCCGCTTTACACCGTCGCGACCGGCGTCACGGGCGAACCCACGGCGCCAGGCAGGTTCAGCGGCGGCGCCGTCAGCAGGAAGCGGCTGCGGCCGTTGGCCGTCAGCCAACGCGCCAGCGCCCCGAGATACCACATCTCGCCTATCGGCAGGCCCAGCTTGAAGATGCAGTGGTGGTGCAAGGGCAATGCGGCGCAGCAGGCATTGGGCTTCTGCGTGGGATAGATTTCCAGCGCATGGTTGTCTGACGCCATGGCCGCCACCTTCGAGTCGGTGATCCACTGCAGCAGCTTCTCGTCGCTGCCGTCCAGGCCGGCGCAGATTTCGTGCAGCGTGTGGGGGTCGGGCTCGCGGTTCTTTTCCAGCAGGGCGTCGCCGAATTCCGTATGGAACAGCACGATATCGCCCTGCTCGATCTCAATCCGGTCCGCTTCCAGGATGCGCATCAGGTCGTCATAGCCGACCGACTTCTGCTCCCGCCCGTAGTGGCGCGCCAGATCGACCATTACTCCGCGCGTCTGCAGGCACGATTCGGCCAGCTGTGTGATGTCCAGTTTCTTGGCGTTGGAGGCCGGCCCCTGCCCCAGGTCGGTCTTGGCATAGCCATTGTCCACGTCGTAGTCCACCGGGCCCACAACATGCTCGTTGGGCCGATAGCCGTTGTAGTAGACGCGCTCGGGCAGGCCGTCGCCATTGGCGTCGAACAGCGCGCCGACGTGGGCCAGCGAATCCCATTGCGTCGAGTACTGCAAGCTCATTTCGACGATGTCGTCGCTGAGCACGTCGACGCAGCCGGGACGCAGGCGTCCCAACGGAAAGTTCAGGTACTGGTCGCCATCCCTCTCGGTAGGCCGCAGCTTGGGCGGATGACGGCGCACGTTCACGCCATTGCCGCCCGGGTAATCCAGCGGCAGCGACAGGCAGAAGCTCAGTCCTTCGCGGACTTCCCGCATGCCGCTCAGCACGTTCGCGGGGGTGATGTAATTCAGGCAACCTCGCTGGTCGTCAGGCCCGAAATCTCCCCAGTTCGATCCCTCGGGACGGTTGTTCCATCTCATGCCTTGCAACTCCTGGTCGATTGAATGCTGTTTGACATAAATTTATCACGTATAGGATACTAACATCATGGATGTGAAAACTGCAGGCCGTGTGCTGGATGTGCTGAACCTCTTCGCCGAGGCGCAGAAGCCCTTGCTGTACAGCGAAATCGCTGCCCAGATGGAAATTCCGCTCTCCAGCTGCCACGGTCTCCTGAAGACCATGGTGGCGCGCGGCTATCTCTATGAAATCGGCAAGAAGCATGGCTACTACCCGACCCAGAAACTGATCCACGTGGCCACCCTGATCTGCCATAGCGACCCGCTCAACGCGGTGATCGAGCCGGTGCTAGCCCGGGTGCGGGACCTGACGGGCGAGACGGCCTTGCTGGCCAAGCTGGCCGACGACAAGGTCGTGTACCTGATCGTCGCAGAATCCAAGCAGACGATCCGCTTCTCGCATCAGCCCGGCGGCTTCAAAGCGGTGCACGCGACCAGCTCGGGCAAGGCGCTGCTGTCGGTGCTGTCCCAGGACGAACGGCAGAAGTGGTTCAAGGCCTACAGCGGATTTGCCGCCTACACGGACAGCACGTTCACCAGCCGGGAAGCCTTCGACCGCGACCTGGAAGCGGGCGTGGCGCGCGGCTGGCAGCGCTCGGTGGGCGAAAACGTCGAGGACGTGATGTCCATTTCGCTCGGATTCCGGGCATACGAACAACCCTTTGCCATCGTGGTGGCCGGCCCGCTGAGCCGGATGCTGAAGAACGAAGCCACCACGGGGAAACAGCTGACCGAGGTCAAGGCGATGCTGCAGGCGGCGCTGCCCTCGGCCAATCTCACCTTTGTAGGAGTAGACAGTAGATGAACAAACGCACTTTCCTCGCCGCGGCATGCTCGGCGATCGCCACGGCAGCGTTGCCGGCAGCAAACGCCTACGCGCAGGCGGCTTATCCCGACAAGCCCATCCGCGTGATCATGCCGTGGGCGGCGGGCGGGCCGACGGACGTGGTCGGCCGCGTGATCGCGGTCCAGATGGGAGAGATCCTGGGCCAGCCGCTGGTGATCGAAACCCGTGCGGGGGCCAGCGGCACCATCGGTACCGCCCAAGTGGCCAAGGCGCCTGCCGACGGCTACACCTTGCTGATGAACCCGTCGGTGCAGGGCATCTACCCGGCCCAATTCAAGAATCTGAGCTTTGACCCGATCAAGGACTTCCAGATGGTGGGCGTGCTGGGCACGGTGCCGATGGTGGCCGTCGTCCCGCCCAATTCCAAATTCAAGACCTTCGGCGAACTGATCAAGCAGGCCCAGGCGCAGCCCGGCTCGCTCACCTTCGCCTCTCCCGGCGTCGCCACCTTGCCGCACCTGGCGGGCGAGCTGATCAATACCTCCACCAAGGCCAAGATCACCCACGTCGGCTACCGCGGCAGCAGCCCGGCCCTGACCGACGTCGCGGGCGGCCACGTGGACCTGATGTACGCGCCGCTGGCACCGGCCTTGCCCCTCATCCAGAGCGGCAAGATCCGCCCGATCGCCGTCACGACCAAGACGCGCCTGGCTGAACTGCCCGATGTGCCAACCATCGCGGAGAGCGTCCTGCCCGATTTCGACATCGTCACCTGGTACGGCATGTGGGCGCCCAAGGATACGCCGCAACCCATCATCGCCAAGCTGAACAAGGCCATGATCGAAGCGTCGCAATCGCCCAAGGTGGTCGAAGCGCTGAAATCGCAGGGCACCCTGCCCAGCGCCATGAGCTCCCAGGAAGCGGAAGCCTTCAACCTCGCGGAAAGCCAGCGCTGGATCAAGGTGATGCAGGACGCCGGCATCCAGCCCGAGTAAGCAGGCAAAAGACCGGGGAGCCCGCCGCGCCCCTCCAATGAAAAACCGCCATGTCGGGCTGCCCCGGCATGGCGGTTTTTTTGAGTTCGGCTACAGGCGGGCGTTCAGTTGAAAACGCCCGTGGACAGATAGCGGTCGCCGCGGTCGCACACGATGAACACGATGGTGGCATCGTTGACGCGTTCGGCCACGCGCAGGGCCGCAACCAGCGCACCCGCGGAGGAAATCCCGCCGAAGATGCCCTCTTCCGCCGCCAGCCGGCGCGCCATCTGTTCGGCTTCCGCCTGTTCGATGGATTCGTAGGCGTCGACCCGGCTGCGGTCGAAGATCTTGGGCAGATAGGCTTCGGGCCACTTGCGTATGCCCGGGATCGACGATCCTTCGGCAGGCTGCGCGCCCACTACCTGCACCGCCGGGTTGCGCGACTTGAGATAGGTCGACACGCCCATGATGGTGCCCGTGGTGCCCATGGCGCTCACGAAGTGGGTGACGCGCCCTTCGGTCTGGTTCCAGATTTCCGGCCCGGTGGTCTCGATGTGAGCGCGCGGGTTGTCGGGGTTGGCGAACTGGTCCAGCACCAGCCCGCGGCCGTCCGCCTGCATGGCGGAAGCCAGGTCGCGGGCGTACTCCATGCCGCCCTTGTCCGCCGGCGTCAGGATCAGCTCGGCGCCATAGGCCGTCATGGCCGCGCGCCGTTCCACCGACAGGTTGTCCGGCATGATCAGGATCATGCGGTAGCCGCGCATGGCGGCCGCCATGGCCAGCGCGATGCCGGTATTGCCGCTGGTCGCCTCGATGAGGGTGTCGCCCGGCTTGATGTCGCCGCGCTCTTCGGCGCGCGCGATCATCGACAGGGCCGGACGGTCCTTCACGGAGCCGGCGGGGTTGTTACCCTCCAGCTTGGCCAGGATGACATTGCCTCGGGCAGCGCCCGCGGCCCCGGGAATGCGCTGCAGGCGCACCAGCGGCGTGTTGCCGACGGTTTGCTCGATAGTGGGATAGGTAGTAGTCATGCGGACGATCATAACCTTGCCCGGCGGCGCGCGGCGCCAAAGGCCGCGCTCCCGCCAGGGCTACCCGCGCCGACCGGCGCAGTCAGGGCCGGGCGCGGGCCGCGGGCTGGGATGTCCCCGGTTTCGTGTCAGGTTTGGCTTCGGTCCTGGGCGCTGCCGCCCTGCCCGGCGGGGACTTGGCCGCCGGATCCCCCGGTCCGGCCTGGGGCCCCGCGCCGCCCACCAGCAGGCCTGCCTCTTGCAGGGCCTGGGCCTTTTTCGGGCCGATGCCGCGCACGCGTTCAGCCAGGTCGTTCAGCGACTCGAACTTGCCGCCCCGCTCGCGCTCCTTCACGATGATCTCAGCCATGCGCGGGCCTATGCCGCGTACGCCTTCAAGCTGCTGGGCATTGGCCTGATTGACGTCGAGCGCGTGCGCCAGCGGCGCGGCAAAACCCAGGCCGGCCGTCACCAGCAAAGCGCCCAGGACCTGCCGCAAGGGGCGCGGCCGGGCGCCGGAAACGGCGGCCAAGCGCTGCCTGCGCCACCGCGCATGGGGCGCAGGCCGGGCCGCGGCGGATTGAAGAAATGGATTCATGGAGGGTCTCCCTGGAGTCTGGCGCAACGGCTGTCACGCCACGTCCAGATCATGCCGGCGCCCTTCCCGCCCGCGGCGGCGCAGTGAACGGAAACATCCGCCCCGGCAAACCGCCAGGCGTAAAAAAACCACCGCGAGCGGTGGTTTTCATGCGAAGACGCCGCTGCTGCGGCGCCGCGGGCCTTTACTTCCGGGCGCGCCAATAGCGAACGTATTCGGTGACGCCAGTCCGCACATCGCGCATGGGCGCCTGGAATCCCGCCGCGCGCAGACGCGTGACGTCGGCCTGCGTGTAGCTCTGGTAGCGCCCCTTCAGGTCGTCCGGGAAGGGGATGTAGCGGATCAGATCCAGCTCGACCAGCTGCGCCAGCGTCAGTTCGGCTTCGCCGCGCTCGGCGCGCAGCGCATTGACCACGCCGGCCGCCACGTCGTTGAAGGGCTGCGCCCGGCCCGTGCCGCAGTTGAAGATGCCGGACTGTTCCGGGTGATCCAGGAAATGCAGATTGACGGCAACCACGTCCTCGACCGAGATGAAGTCGCGGCTCTGGCCGCCATCGACATAGCCGTCCCAACCGGCGAACAGGCGCACATGCCCATGCTCCAGGAACTGGTTCATGTTGTGGAACGCCACCGAAGCCATGCGGCCCTTGTGCTGTTCGTGCGGACCGTAGACGTTGAAGTAGCGCAGGCCCACGACCTGTGCGGTTAGGCTGTCCATGCGCTGGCGCAGGACCTGGTCGAACAGCAGCTTGGAATAGCCGTAGACGTTCAGCGGGCCTTCGTTGGCGGGATCTTCCACGTAGATGGACGAACCACCATAGACCGCCGCCGAGGAGGCGTACAGGAACGGAATGCGGCGCTCCTGGCAGAACTCGAACAACTCCAGCGTGACGCGGTAGTTGTTGTCGAGCATGTAGCGGCCGTTGCGCTCGGTCGTGTCCGAGCACGCGCCTTGGTGCAGCACGGCGCGGACTTCGCGCAGGCTGCCGTCGAGGACGCGGCGCCGGAAGTCGTCCTTGTCCATGTAGTCGGCGATCTGGCAATCGACCAGGTTGACGAACTTGTCGCCTTCGGTCAGATCATCGACCGCGATGATGTCCTGGATGCCGCGGCGGTTGAGCCCGCGCACCAGGTTGCTGCCTATGAAGCCCGCGGCTCCGGTAACGACGATCATGAGGATTCTCCTGCCAATTCCGCGGCGGTGACGATGGACGTGCCGAGCTTGCCCACGGCGATGCCGCCGGCCTTGTTGGCCCAGCCCATCGCCTCGACCCACGGCAGATCGATGGCACGCGACACGGCCAGCGTGGCCAGCACGGTATCGCCCGCGCCTGACACGTCGAACACTTCGTGCGCTTGCGCATCGATGTGGTCGCGTCCCGCTGCGGTAAACAAAGTCATGCCCTGCTCGGACCGCGTCACGAGCAAGGCTTCCAGGTCCAGGTCGGCGCGCAGGCGCTGCGCGCGATCGGTAAGCTCTGCCTCGGCATTCCAGCGGCCCACGGCCTCCTGCATTTCCGAGCGGTTGGGGGTGACCAGGGTAGCGCCCCGGTAGCGGGCGTAGTCATGGCCCTTGGGGTCCACCAGCACCGGCACGCCCGCGTTGCGGGCCAGGGCGATCAGCGACTCGACCCGCGTCAGCACGCCCTTGGCGTAGTCGGACAGCACGACGATGTCGTGGTTGGCCAGATGGCGGGCGAAAGCCGCATCGACATTATCCAGCGCGGCCTGCGCCGGATGCTGTTCGAAGTCCACCCGCAGTAGCTGCTGCTGGCGGCCCAGCACGCGCATTTTCAAGGTGGTGTGCAGGGACGGATCGGCGACCAGTTCGGCCTGTATGCCGGCTTCCGCCGACAGGCGTCGGACGCTGTCGCCGGCCTCGTCTTCGCCCAGCACACCCACCAGCGTGACATGGCCGCCCAGGGCCGCCACGTTGCGGGCCACGTTGGCGGCTCCGCCCAGGCGGTCTTCGCGGCGCGCCACGCGCACCACGGGCACCGGCGCTTCCGGCGAGATGCGTTCGACTTCGCCGAACCAGTACCGGTCCAGCATCACATCGCCCACCACGAGGACGCGGCTATGCGAAATGGCTTCGGCGGGAAAAGAGTTCATTCAAGTTCTTCCAGACGGCGCGGCGCATAGGTTTCCCAGGCATTGCAGCCGGGACATTGCCAGTAAAAGCGACGCGCTTGAAAACCGCAACTGCGGCACGCGTAGCGGTCCAGCCGCTGCGTATGCTTGTGTATCAGGCTGCGCAACAGCGTCAGGTCGGCGCCCGGCACCGGCGCCTGCTCGGCGCCGCCTTCCGGATTGGCCAACTCGGCCTCCAGCAGGCGGTCCAGCCCCAGCAGCGACGGATGGCTGCGCAAGGCATTGCGGGCAAATGCCCATGACGGCGCAGAGCCCTGCTGGGCGCGCAGTTCGCGGAACAGTACGTTGAACAGGTCCAGCGACGCGTGGCGCGCATACTGCTTCTGCAGCACGTCGAGCCCGGCCGCTTCCTGATTGGCGGCGCGATAGTTCGCCAGGACCTGCTCGGCCACCAAGCCGGCGTACTCGGGAGCGTCGGTCATGACCGACTCCAGATACAGGCGTTCGCGCTTCGGGTCCTGTTCGATCAGGGCCAGGCGGGCGCGCAGCATCGCGGTGCGCACCATGGCGCCCTTGCTGGAAGCAGGGTCGATGGCCGACAAGGCATGGTCTGCGGCGTCCAGCGCCTTGTGGGCCGCGTCGATGTCGGCCGGCTTGGCCGCCAGCGCGGTCTGGGCCTGTTCGCAGTAGTAGTGCACGATCTGCGGCACCGGCTCGTCGACCAGGCCCTGCAGCGTCTTCACGGCCTCGATGGCGCGCGGCCAGTCGTGCTCGGATTCATAGATGCGGATCAGCGAGCGTAGCGCGGGCAAGGCGTAGCGAGTGTCCTTGAGCTGCTCGAAGCCGCTTTCGGCGCGGTCCAGCATGCCCGCCTTGAGGAAGTCCTGCGCCAATTCGTGCTGCGCATGCTCGCGCTCGGCGGCGGGCAGGTCGGACCGGTTCAAGAGGCTCTGGTGCACGCGGATGGCGCGCTCCATTTCGCCCCGGCGACGGAATAGGCTGCCCAGCGCAAAGTGCAGCTCGGTGGTTTCCGGATCCAGCTTGGCCACTTCGACGAAGGCGTCGATGGCGCGGTCCGGCTCTTCATTGAGCAGGAAATTCAGCCCGCGGAAATAGGAGTCGGGCAGGCTGCGGGTTTCCCGCAGCATTTGCCGGATATCGAAGCGCGCGGCCAGCCAGCCCAGCGCGAACAATACCGGCACGAAAATCAACCACCAAGGTTCAAAATCCACTATGCGGGCTCTTGCGGTAATTCAGTGCGGAAAGGGATACGGGGCCGGCGCGCGTTACAGCGGCGACATCGGGGCCACGGCCTCCGGCGGCACCGCAGGCGTGGTACCGGCCACGGCGGCCTGAACGCGGTCCAGTTCGCGGCGCAGGCGCATGGCTTCGCGGCGGCGGCGCATGGCGGCGGGCACGGTCAGCAGCAGGCCGAACAAGGCGCCCAGCACGAACACGACCAGCATCACGACGATGAGCGGAACGTCCTGCACCACGTAATCGGCGTAGAACTTCACGGCGACCGGGTCCGTGTTTTTCAACGCGAACATCAATACTGCAACAAACACGAGCAATCGCAGGGCCCAGACTAGGTAGCGCATGGCGCATGCTCCAAAGAATTCAAGACTATCAATTGTAAGCGACGGATCCCGCCTGGCGCCAAAAAACAAAGCCCCTTGATTTCTCAAGGGGCCAGGTTCTCGGTCCGATCCGCCCGAAGGCGGCCTTACTGCCGTGCCGTCAATGCATGGCGTGCAGACTCACCATCGACGGCATCGGTTCACTCGATCCAGAGGATTGAGCGTCCTCGTCATTGCCGCCGGCCAAGTCCACCCGCTCGCGCAATTCCTTGCCCGCCTTAAAGTGCGGCACCTGTTTGCCAGGCACCAGCACCTGTTCGCCGGATTTCGGATTGCGACCGATGCGGGGAGACCGCTGCGACAACGAGAAGCTGCCAAAACCGCGGATCTCGATGCGCTGACCCGAGGCCAGGGCCTGGGTCATTGCGTCGAGCACGGTCTTGACCGCGTAATCGGTGTCGCGGGCGGCCAGCTGAGGATAGCGGGCCGCCAAGGCGGCGATCAGCTCCGACTTGGTCACGAATTAACCGTCGTTGCGCTGTTGGTCCAGCTTGGCCTTCAGCAGCGCGCCGAGGTTGGTGGTGCCGGACGAAGCGCTGGCGTCGGACATGCGCTGGATCGTTTCGGCGGTTTCGGCGTTGTCGCGGGCCTTGATCGACAGCTGGATCGAACGCGTCTTGCGGTCGATGTTGACGATCATGGCTTCGATGTTTTCGCCAGCGTTCAGAACGGTGGTGGCATCTTCGACGCGGCCCGAGGAGATCTCGGAAGCGCGCAGGTAGCCTTCAACGTCCACGGACAGCGTGACGACAGCGCCCTTGGCTTCGACCGACTTGATGGTGCCCGGAACAACGGCGCCCTTGTCGAAGGTGGCAACGAAGTTGTTGAAGGGATCGCCTTCCAGCTGCTTGATGCCCAGCGAGATGCGTTCCTTGTCGGTATCGATGCCCAGAACCACGGCTTCGATCTCGTCGCCCTTCTTGAAGTTGCGCACGGCTTCTTCGCCGGTTTCCGTCCACGACAGGTCGGACAGGTGAACCAGGCCATCGATGCCGCCGGGCAGGCCGACGAACACGCCGAAGTCGGTGATCGACTTGATGGCGCCGCGGACCTTGTCACCACGCTTGAAGTTGGTGGCGAACTCTTCCCACGGGTTCTGGCGGCACTGCTTCATGCCCAGCGAGATGCGACGACGGTCTTCGTCGATTTCCAGGACCATGACTTCGACTTCTTCGCCCAGGGTCACGACCTTGCGCGGATCGACGTTCTTGTTGGTCCAGTCCATTTCGGAGACGTGCACCAGGCCTTCGATGCCGGCTTCGACTTCAACGAACGCGCCGTAGTCGGTCAGGTTCGTGACCTTGCCGAACAGGCGGGTGCCTTGCGGGTAGCGGCGAGCCAGGCCCACCCACGGATCTTCGCCCAGCTGCTTGACGCCCAGGGAGACGCGGCTCTTTTCCTGGTCGAACTTGAGCACCTTGGCTTCGACTTCCTGACCCACTTGTAGGACTTCGGAGGGGTGACGCACACGGCGCCAGGCCATGTCGGTGATGTGCAGCAGGCCGTCGATGCCGCCCAGGTCCACGAACGCGCCGTAGTCGGTGATGTTCTTGACCACGCCCTTGACCACAGCACCTTCGTGCAGGGTTTCGAGCAGCTTCTGGCGCTCTTCGCCCATGCTGGCTTCCAGCACTTGGCGACGCGACAGAACGACGTTGTTGCGCTTGCGGTCGAGCTTGATGACCTTGAATTCGAGGGTCTTGCCTTCGTACGGGGTGGTGTCCTTGACCGGACGCAGGTCCACCAGCGAACCCGGCAGGAACGCGCGGATGCCGTTGGTCATGACGGTCAGGCCGCCCTTCACCTTGCCGGTGATGGTGCCGGTAACCAGCTCGCCGTTTTCCAGGGCCTTTTCCAGCTGCAGCCAGGCCGACAGGCGCTTGGCGCGGTCACGCGACAGGATGGTGTCGCCGTAGCCGTTTTCCAGGGAATCGATGGCCACCGAGACGAAATCGCCGGGTTGCACTTCGAGCTCGCCCTGGTCGTTCAGGAACTCTTCCAGGGGGATCAGCGCTTCGGACTTCAGGCCGGCGTTGACGACGACAAAGTTGTGGTCGACGCGGACGACTTCGGCGCTGATGACCTCGCCGGACTTCATGTCCTGGCTCTTGAGGCTCTGTGCGAAAAGGTCGGCGAAGCTTTCGCCGCCGGTGGCGACGGTAGTGGAAACGGAAGACATGGGGTTGAAATCCATTAGGCCGAAATGGCCGTTAAAAACACACCGCAGCGGATTGCCCGCCACAGTGGAGTCAAAATGCCTGTTTGCCGGTTCGCCCTTGCGGGGTGGCCCGTGGGGGTTGCGCCTGGCGTGAACAGGGCCGATAAAAAAAACAGAAAACTACGGAGGATCCTTGGGGAAAGTCCGGGACCGATCGCTCAATCCGCAGCGGCCTTCTTCCAGAAATCCAGTATTGCCTGCACCGTTTCCGCAATCGTCAAATCAGACGAATCCAGCACGTGTGCATCCGCTGCGGGAGCCAAGGGCGCTGTAATTCGCCCCATATCGCGGGCGTCCCGCTCGCGCATATCCCGTAGGAGGTCATCAAGATTAGCAGAAATTCCCTTTTCGATCAACTGCTTACAGCGCCTCTGCGCCCGCGCGACCACATCGGCGACCAGAAACACCTTCAGGGGCGCATCGGGAAACACCACCGTACCCATGTCGCGCCCGTCCGCAACCAGGCCCGGCGCCACCCGGAAAGCGCGCTGGCGCTCGAGCAGCGCCTGCCGCACGCCCGCGAAGGCGGCCACGCGCGAGGCGAAATTGCCGACTTCCTCACGGCGGATCTCGTGGCCCACGTCCGCGCCTTCGAGGTAGACATGGGGACCTTCGAAACGCACATCCAGGGTTTCGGCCACGCGCGCCACGGCGGGCTCGTCTTCGGCGGACAAGCCGCGGTTGAGCGCCGCCAGGGCCGTCAGGCGATAGAGCGCGCCGCTGTCCAGCACGTCCCAGCCCAGGGCCTTGGCGACGCGGTGGGCCACCGTGCCCTTGCCGGACGCGGTGGGGCCGTCGATGGTGATGACGGGGACAGAAGCAGTTTCAGGGGAAATCGAAGTCATGGGCAATTCTTCGCTAGGCCGCAACCAGGCCCGCGTAAACATCAAAGTAACCCGGGAAGGTCTTGCTGACGCAACCCGGATCGAGGATACGAACCGCCGCCGGCCCGAAAGCCGCCAGCGAGAAGCACATGGCCATGCGGTGATCGTCCCAGGTGCCGATGTGCGCATCGCGCCAGCCATCCTTTTCCGGCGGCGTCACGCGCAGCCAATCCGGCCCCGATTCCACCTGGGCGCCCAGCTTTTCCAGCTCGGTCTGCATGGCGTGGATGCGGTCGGTTTCCTTGACCCGCCAGCTGCCGATGTTGCGCAGGCGGCACGGGCCGTCGGCGTACAGCGCCAGGGCAGCCGCGGTCATGGCGGCGTCCGGGATCAGGTTGAAATCGGTGTCGAAGGCTTTCAGGCGTTCGCCCTGGGCCACGCGCGCGCCCGACACTTCGATCCAGTCGGGACCGTAGCTCACCGAGGCGCCCATGTCGGCCAGGGTGGCAGCAAAGGCGACGTCGCCCTGGATGCTGTCAGCGCCCACGCCGGTCACGCGCAGCGGCCCGCCGCCGATCGCGCCCAGCGCCAAAAAATAGGAAGCCGTGGAGGCATCGCCTTCGACCGCAATCTGCCCGGGGCTGCGGTAGGCCGCCCCGCCGTCGATGACGAAACGGCTCCAGCCGTCGCGCCGCACCTGCACGCCGAAGCGCGCCATCAGGTTCAACGTGATCTCGATGTAGGGCTTGGAAATGAGTTCGCCCAGCACTTCGATCGTGACGGGCTTGCCGCTGCGGCCGGCCTGCAGCGGCGCGGCCATCAACAAGGCCGTGAGGAACTGGCTGGACACCGAACCCTGCACGCGCGTGACCGCGTCCACCGCGATCTCGCCGCGGCCGATGCGCAGCGGCGGATAACCAGGCTGGCCCAGATAATCGATGCTGGCGCCCAGGCCCTTGAGCGCGTCGACCAGATCGCCGATGGGACGTTCGTGCATGCGCGGCACGCCCGACAGGCGGTAGTCGCCGCCCATCAGCGCCAGCGCGGCAGTCAGCGGCCGGATCGCGGTGCCGGCATTGCCCATGAACAGGTCGGCGCTTTCCACGGGAAAGCGGCGCACGCCCTGCACCGTGACGCTGCCCGCGTCCAGTTCCGACACCTGCACGCCCAGTTGGCGCAAGGCGCCGAGCATGACGCGGGTGTCGTCGGAGTCCAGCAACCCAGTGATGACCGTGCTGCCTTCAGCGATGGCGGACAGCAGCAGCACACGGTTGGAAATACTTTTGGAACCTGGCAGGGCAATCACGCCCCGCGCTTGCCGCACGCGCGGCAGATCGAGATAAGGCAAAGCACCCATGTCAGCTACTCCTTGCGCCAGTTGCGGCGGGCGCGGGCCGCCGTGTCCAGCAGCTTCAGCAAAGCCGCGCCATCGCCGTCGGCAATGGCGCGTTCGGCACGATCCAGCACCGCGCGCACGTCGGCCAGTTCGGCCAGCATCGCGTCGCGGTTGGACAGAAAGATGTCGCGCCACATTTCCGGCGAACCCGCGGCGATGCGCGTGAAGTCGCGAAAACCGCTGCCCGCGAGATCCAGGCGCGTAGCGGCGTCGGCGGCCTCGGCCACCTGCTCCATGTACGCCGCCGACAGCAGATGCGGCAGATGGCTGACCGAAGCCAGCACCCGGTCGTGGGCGTCGGCGTCCATGTCGATCACGTTCGCCCCGCAAGCCTGCCACGCGCGGCGCACCAGGTCCAGCGAGGCCGCGCCGTTCTCGGCCAGGGGGGTCAGAATGACGGTGCGCTTGCGGTACAGGTCGGCATCGGCCGCCTCCGGCCCGGTGCGCTCGGCGCCGGCGATGGGATGGCCAGGCACGAACTGCGCGGCCCGGTCACCCAGGGCGGCGCGCGCGGCCGCAACCACTTCCACCTTGGTGCTGCCGCCATCGGTCAGCACGGTGCCGGGACGCAGGTGCGCGCGCATGCGCGACAGCGCGTCGGCCAGCCCGCCCACCGGCGTCGCCAGCAGGATCAGGTCGGCGCGCGCCGCGGCTTCCTCGATGGAAGCGGCCTCGTCGATCAGCCCCAATTCAACGGCGCGGGCCAGGGATTGCGCGTTGCGCCCCACCCCCAGCACCCGGCCAACCTGGCCGGCCCGGCGCAAGGCCGCGGCGAAGGAGCCTCCGATCAGGCCCACGCCTACGACGGCCAATACAGGAATCAGGGGGCCAGCGGCCCCCTGATCGGATTTCGGTGACGCGTCGTTCATGCGGAAAGGATGGCGGTCAGCGCGTCAATGAATCGGTCGTTTTCCTGCGGCAGCCCGATGGACACCCGCAGCCACTCCGGCAAGCCGTCGCCGGCCACCGGGCGCACGATCACACCGCGCTTGAGCAGTTCCAGGTTGATGCGCGGAGCGTCGCCCACGTGCACCAGCACAAAGTTGCCGTAGCTGGGGACGTAGCGCAGCTTCAGACGTTCAAACGCGGCGCACAGTTGCGCCTTGCCTGCCTTGTTCGAGGCGTAGGCCTCTTCCAGGTAGGCCGCGTCGCGCAGCGCGGCGATGGCCGCGGCCTGCGCCAGCGTATTGACGTTGAACGGCTGGCGCACGCGGTTCAGCAGATCCGTCAGGACGGGTTGCGCCACGGCGAAGCCCACCCGCAGGCCCGCCAGGCCGTAGGCCTTGGAGAACGTGCGCGACACGATCAGATTCGGATAGCGGCGCACCAGCGCCGTGCTGTCGAAGCGGAACTCGGGATCGAGGTACTCGTTGTAAGCCTCGTCCAACACCACCGTCACGCGGTCGCCGTGGGCGGCCTGGACACGCTCCAGGAAGGCCGCGATCTGGTCGCCCGGCACGAAGGTACCGGTCGGATTGTTCGGGTTGGCGATGAACAGCAGCCGCGTATCGTCGGCGATGGCGTCGAACATCGCGTCCAGGTCATGGCCGTAGTCCTTGGCCGGCACCACGATGTGGCGCGCGCCGCGCGCCTGGGTCGCCAGGCGATACACCGCGAACGAATGCTGCGCGTACACCGCCGACACGCCCGGCTCCAGCAGCGCCAGCGCCGCGATTTCCAAGATGTCGTTGGAACCGTTGCCCAACGTGACCCAGCTCATCGGCACGCCGTAGCGCTCGGCCAATGCCGCCTTCAGATCAAAGCCGTTGGGATCGGGATAGCGCGCCAGCGACTCGGCCGCGGCCAGCATGGCCTCGCGCGCCGACTTGGGCATGCCCAGCGGGTTTTCATTGGACGCCAGCTTGACGATGCCGGCAGGATCCAGCCCGAATTCGCGGGCCAGTTCTTCGATAGGCTTGCCGGCCTGGTAAGGCGCGATGGCGCTGACGTGCGCGGGAGCAACAAGGGGCTTGGGTGCGGTGGTCATGTCGGAGAGGCTCACGGCGCCGGGTAGGAACCCAGCACTTTCAGGTAGGCAACCTGCGCCTGCAAGGCAGCAAGGGCGCGTTCGACGTTCGGATCATTGCGGTGACCCAGCACGTCCACATAGAAATAGTATTCCCACTGCCCGGTGCGCGCGGGCCGCGACTCGAAGCGCGTCATGGAGACGCCGTTGGCCGCCAGCGGCGCCAGCATTTCGTAAACGGCGCCCGCACGGTTCGGCACTGCCAGGATCAGGCTGGTCTTGTCCTTGCCGCTGACCAGCGGCTCGATGTTGCCGATCGCCAGGAAGCGCGTGCGATTGTGCGGATCGTCCTGGATGCCCGCAGCGACGATCTGCAGGCTCCAGGCGGGCGCCGCCACCTCGCCGGCGATCGCCGCGATGCTCGGGTCGGACGCCGCCGCGCGCGCGGCCTCGGAATTGCTGGACGCGGCCACCCGGGCCACGTCGGGATAGTTGCGCGTGAGCCAGCCCTGGCACTGGGCCAGCGCTTGCGGATGCGCGGAGATCGTCTTGATGCCGTCCATGCTGCCGGACTGCGACATCAGGCAATGGCGTATCACCAGCGAACGCTCGCCCAGGATCTTCAGGGGCGTGTTGAGCAGCAGATCCAGGCTGCGGTTGACCGCGCCTTCGGTGGAGTTCTCGACCGGCACCATGCCCACGTCCGCCTGTCCTGCCTCGACGGCGCGGAAAACCTCGTCAAACGAGGCGCACGGCAGTTTCTGCACGGCCTGCCCGAAATGCTCTCGCGCCGCCTGCTCGGAGAACGAACCTTGAGGCCCCAGGAAAGCGACCGTCATGCCGCGCTCCAGGCCGCGACAGGCCGAGATGATTTCGGTCCAGACCGCAGCCACGCCAGCGTTCGGAAACGGACCGGGATTGGTCTGCTGCAAACGGCGGATGACATCGGCTTCGCGCTCGGGGCGCAGCACGGGGCCATCGGCGTTCGCGGCGTGCTTGGCCTCGCCCACTTCCAGCGCGGCGCTCGCGCGCTGCGTCAGGAGGTCGAGGATCTGGGCGTCCAAGGCGTCGATGCGCTGACGCAGGGGGAGCAGCTTGCGCTGCAGATCGTCATCCATAGCGACGCTCGAATTCCTTGAGGTACTCGACCAGCGCCGACACCCCTGCCAGGGGCACGGCGTTATAAATGGAGGCGCGCATGCCGCCCACGCTCTTGTGGCCCTTGAGCTGGGTCAGGCCGGCCGCGTCCGCGCCTTGCAGGAAGGCGTCGTTGAGCGATTCGTCGCGCAGCACGAACGGCACGTTCATGCGCGAGCGCACGGGTGCGTGGATGGGATTGCGATAGAAGCTGGTGCTGTCCAGGTAGCCGTACAGCAGATCGGCCTTGGCCTTGTTCGCCGCTTCCATGCCGGCCACGCCGCCATTGGCCTTGACCCACTTGAACACCAGGCCGGCGACGTAGATAGCGAAGGTCGGCGGCGTGTTGTAGCGCGAATGCTCGGCGGCCACATTGGCGTAGTCGAACGCGGACGGGCAGATCGGCAAGGCGTGGCCGATCAGGTCGCGGCGCGCGATGACCATGGTCACGCCCGCCGGACCGGCGTTCTTCTGCGCGCCGGCATACATCATGCCGGTGCGCGTCACGTCCATCGAACGCGACAGGAAATGCGAGGACGCGTCGACGACCAACGGTACGTCGGGCGCGCCCAGCGCGGCGGTGTCGGGCCAGTCCATGAACTCGACGCCGCCGATGGTTTCATTGCTGCAAAGATGCAGATAGGCCGAATCCGGGCGCACCTGCCAGGTATCGACCGGCGGCACCCAGGTCAGCGGCGCCTGCGCGCGGCCATCCAACTGGATGGCCTGCTCGCTGCTTGCCGCCACATGGGTACTGCCATAGCGGCCGGCTTCCTTGTACGAACGCTTGGACCAATGGCCCGTCACGACGAAGTCGGCTGCCGGCGTGCCGCGGCGCCCCATGAGATTCATGGGGACGATGGCGTTTTCCCCGGAACCGCCGCCTTGCATGAACATCACGGCGTAGTCCGCCGGCAGGCCCAGTAAGTCGCGCAGATCGGACTCGGCTTCATCGCAGATCTGCACGAAATGCTTGCCGCGATGGCTCATTTCCATCACGGACATGCCGCTGCCGTGCCAGTCCAGCATTTCCGCAGCGGCTTGCTGCAGCACCACCTCGGGCAAGGCCGAGGGGCCTGCCGAGAAGTTCCAGGGGCGGGCCATTATTGCTCCGTAGGTTCCGTCGAATCCGTCGAGTCCGCAGCGCCGTTGTCGTCGCCGCCATCCGCTTCCTGGCCGTCTTCGCCCAGGTCGCCATCATCGTCCGCATCGCTTTCGACGACGCGGCGCACGCCGGACAACGAACTGCCGTCATCGACGTTGATGAGCGTGACGCCTTGCGTGGCGCGGCCCATTTCGCGGATTTCCGAGACGCGGGTGCGCACCAGCACGCCGCCGGTCGTGATCAGCATGATCTCGTCCGAAGGCATGACCAGCACTGCGCCCACGACCTTGCCGTTGCGCGAGCTGGTCTGGATGGCGATCATGCCCTTGGTGCCACGGCCGTGGCGCGTGTACTCGGTGATCGGCGTACGCTTGCCGTAGCCGTTTTCGGTGGCGGTCAGCACGCTTTGCGTTTCGTCGCCAGCCACCAGCAACGCGATGACGGTCTGGGTGTCTTCCAGCATCATGCCGCGCACGCCGCGGGCATTGCGGCCCATCGGACGCACATCGTTCTCGTCGAAACGCACGGCCTTGCCGGCGTCCGAGAACAGCATGACGTCATGCTTGCCGTCGGTCAGGTCGGCGCCGATCAGGTAATCGCCATCGTCCAGGTCCACGGCGATGATGCCGGCCTTGCGCGGATTGGAGAAGTCGGACAGCGGGGTCTTCTTGACCGTGCCGCGCGAGGTCGCCATGAAGACGTAGTGGTCTTCGCTGAATTCCTTGACCGGCAGCACCACGGTGATCTTCTCGCCTTCAGTCAACGGGAACATGTTGACGATGGGCTTGCCGCGCGAGTTGCGCGTGCCTTGCGGCACTTCCCAGACCTTCAGCCAGTACACGCGGCCGCGGTTGGAGAAGCACAGCAGGAAGTCGTGCGTGTTGGCGATGAACAACTGGTCGATCCAGTCGTTTTCCTTCATGGCCGTGGCCTGCTTGCCGCGTCCGCCGCGCTTTTGCGAGCGGTACTCGGAAAGCGGCTGGCTCTTGATGTAGCCGCCGTGCGACAGGGTCACGACCATGTCGGTCGGCGTGATCAGGTCTTCGGTGTCGAGCTCGGTGGCGTTCAGTTCGATGTCCGAGCGGCGCGTATCCTTCACGCCGGTCGAGAATTCCGCCTTGATGGCCTGCAGCTCGTCGGAGATGATCGTGGTGATGCGCTCGGGGCGCGCCAGGATGTCCAGCAGGTCGGCGATGGTGGACATGATGTCCTTGTATTCGCCGACGATCTTGTCCTGCTCCAGCCCGGTCAGGCGTTGCAGGCGCATGTTCAGGATTTCCTGGGCCTGCGTGTCGCTCAGGCGGTACATGCCGTCGCCCTGGAGGCCGAACTCGGTGCCCAGGTCGTCCGGACGGAAGGCCGCGCGGCCTCCCGGCGTGTCGCCGTCGGCGCGCGACAGCATTTCGCGCACCAGCGAGGAATCCCACGACTTGGCCATCAGTTCCTGGCGTGCGACCGGGGGGGTCGGCGCCGCCTTGATGATGGCGATGAAATCGTCGATGTTGGCGAGCGCGACGGCCAGGCCTTCCAGCACGTGGCCGCGTTCGCGGGCCTTGCGCAGCTGGAATACCGTGCGGCGCGTGACCACTTCGCGGCGATGCTGCAGGAAGTAGTCGATCATCTGCTTCAGGTTGAGCAGGCGGGGCTGGCCGTCGACCAGCGCCACCAGGTTCATCCCGAAGGTGTCTTGCAGCTGCGTGTTCTTGTAGAGGTTGTTCAGGACGACCTCGGGAACCTCGCCGCGCTTGAGTTCGATGACCAGGCGCATCCCGTCCTTGTCGGACTCGTCGCGGATGTCCGAGATGCCTTCGATCTTCTTGTCGTTGACGAGCTCGGCGATGCGTTCCTGCAGCGTCTTCTTGTTGACCTGGTAGGGGATCGCGTCGACCACGATGGCCTGGCGGTTGCCCTTCTCCATGTCTTCGAAGTGGGTCTTGGCGCGCATGATGACGCGGCCGCGACCGGTGCGGTAGCCTTCCCGCACGCCGGACATGCCGTAAATGATGCCACCGGTGGGGAAATCGGGGGCCGGGATGAGCTCCATGAGCTCATCGACCGAGCAGCCCGGATTGCGCAGGCAGTACAGGCAGCCGTCGACCACTTCCTGGAGGTTGTGGGGCGGAATGTTGGTGGCCATGCCCACCGCGATGCCCGAGCTGCCGTTGACCAGCAGGTTGGGCAGGCGCGACGGCAACAGCAGCGGTTCTTGTTCGCTGCCGTCGTAATTGGGGCCAAAGTCCACCGTTTCCTGGTCGATGTCGGCCAGCAATTCGTGGGCGATCTTGGCCAGGCGGATTTCGGTGTAACGCATCGCCGCGGCGTTATCGCCGTCGATCGAGCCGAAGTTGCCCTGGCCGTCGACCAGCATGTAGCGCATGGAGAAATCCTGCGCCATGCGGACGATGGTGTCGTAGACGGACTGGTCGCCGTGGGGGTGGTATTTACCGATGACGTCCCCGACGATACGCGCCGACTTCTTATAGGCGCGGTTCCAGTCGTTGTTCAGTTCGTGCATCGCGTAGAGCACGCGCCGGTGGACGGGCTTGAGGCCGTCCCGCACATCCGGTAGCGCCCGACCGACGATCACGCTCATCGCGTAATCGAGGTAACTGCGGCGCATCTCTTCTTCCAGCGATACCGGAAGCGTCTCCTTGGCAAAGGAATCCATATATATAACGACAGAATCGTGTAAGGAGGAACCCGGGCCGGGTAAACAGGAAATTCTATCATCCGATTCCCCGAGCGGTCAGAAGCGCCTCCCCAAGCAGCGCCTCGGCGGACCGGAGCGGCGGACATGGGGCCGCGAGCGGCCGCGCGTCAGCCCGCGTCCCACGGCCCTGTTGTCAAAAACCAACATGGAAAACCGAAGGAGCGCCGAAAACGTCATATCCAGCGCCAATGCGCCTCTCCAGGGAAGCCAAAGCCCCCCAAATGCCTTAAGATTGTTTCCAGCACGCAGGAAACCCAGTAGCTATTCCTTTGAACCAGCTCTTGGCGTTGCTATACTGGCCCCGTTTTCCTGATATGCGGCGGGGGTTCGCTGCGAGTCACTTATCCAGCTTCAAGCTCAACGAGGAGAAACATGAACAAACCCTCCAAATTCGCTCTGGCGCTCGCCTTCGCCGCCGTCACGGCCTCTGGTGTAGCTTCCGCGCAAACCGTGGACAACTGGCGCAACCCGTTCGGTGACGTTTGGAAGAACGGCACGAACGAACTGTGCTGGCGCGATGCATTCTGGACCCCGGCCACCGGTATCCCCGGTTGCGACGGCGTTCCGGTTGCACAACAGAAGGCGAAGCCGGCCCCGATGGCGGCCAAGGTCGTGTTCAACGCTGACACGTTCTTCGACTTCGACAAGTCGACGCTGAAGCCCGAAGGCCGTCAGCTGCTGGACCAAGTCGCCCAGCAAGCTCGCGGTATCGACCTCGAAACCATCATTGCTGTGGGCCACACCGACTCGATCGGTACGGAAGCCTACAACCAGAAGCTGTCCGAGCGCCGCGCCGCTTCGGTCAAGACCTACCTGGTCAGCAAGGGTATCGACCCGAACCGTATCTACACGGAAGGCAAGGGTGAGTTGAACCCGATCGCTTCCAACAAGACGAAGGAAGGCCGCGCCCAAAACCGTCGCGTTGAGATCGAAATCGTGGGTAGCCGCAAGTAATTGCTGGACTAGCTACAATAAGAGGGCCTCGCATAGCGAGGCCCTTTTTTTCGCCGGCCACGCACCAAAGCGGTGCAAGGCTGCGCCCTTCCCTCGCCTAGCGCGACGGACCCCCTCTATATATAGAGTCGCCTTACGCTGGACCTGCCCATGACCACGCAAACGCACGACACTGCCCGCCCCGCGATCAACGCCGACCAGGCCGAACTGGACAAGTTCGGCGCCCTGGCCAGCCGCTGGTGGGATCCCGAAAGCGAGTTCAAGCCCCTGCACGCGATCAATCCGCTGCGGCTGGAATGGATCCAGGAATGCGCGGGCAGCCTGGCGGGCAAAAAGGTCCTGGACGTGGGCTGCGGCGGCGGCATCCTGTCCGAAGCCATGGCGCACAGTGGCGCCGAGGTCACTGGCATCGATCTGGCCGACAAGTCCCTGAAGGTGGCACGCCTGCACGGCCTGGAATCCGGCGTGAAGGTGGAGTACCGCAAGGTTCCCGTGGAGGAACTTGCCGCGGAGCAACCCGGTCAGTATGACGTGGTGACCTGCATGGAAATGCTGGAACATGTGCCGGATCCGGCTTCGATCGTGCGCGCCTGCTCCACGCTGGTCAAACCGGGCGGCTGGGTGTTCTTTTCGACCTTGAACCGCAATCCCAAGTCCTTCCTGTTCGCCATCGTGGGCGCCGAGTACGTCTTGCGCCTGTTGCCGCGCGGCACGCACAGCTATGACCAGTTCATCAAGCCCAGCGAGCTGTCGGCGGCGGCGCGCGGCGCCAGGCTGGAACCGGTGAGCATGCGCGGCATGGAATACAACCCGATCACCCAGATCTACACCCTGTCGTCCGACACCTCGGTCAATTACCTGATGGCTACCCGCAAATGAGCGCCCTGATCCTGTTCGACTTCGACGGCACGCTGGCCGACACTGCCCCCGATCTGGCCGCCGCGGCCAACCGCCAGCGTACCCGCAAGGGTCTGGAACCCATGCCGTACGAGGCCCTGCGGCCCGTCGCGTCCCAGGGCGCGCGCGGCCTGCTGCGCGTGGCGCTGGACCTCAAGCCGGGCGACGCCGATTACGAGCCGACCCGCCTGCAGTTCCTGGAAGACTACGCCGCCGGCTCGACCGTCCACAGCAAACTATTTCCCGGCATCGAGACGCTGCTGGCTGACATCCGTGGCCGCGGGCTGTCCTGGGGCATCGTGACCAACAAGGTCACCTACCTGACCCTGCCTATCGTCGAGTACCTGGACCTGACGCGCGACAGCGCGGTCCTGGTCTGCGGCGACACCACGGCGCACGCCAAGCCGCACCCGCTGCCGCTGCAGCACGCCGCGCGCGAAGCAGGCTTTTCCGTCGACCGTTGCGTCTATGTCGGCGACGACCTGCGCGACATCCAGGCCGCGCACGCGGCAGGCATGCCGGCCGTGGCGGCCGCATACGGCTACGTCGGCGAAGACGACAACATCACGACCTGGGAAGCGGAAACCTGCGCCAATTCCCCCGCGGAACTCTGGTCCGCCATCCAGCCGCTGTTGCCCAGCGACCTGCGCTGATTCCGCTCGGCAGGGCCGCCGCCGCGCGGCCCGTTTCCGGCCTGATGATGGTTCGCGAAAATTAGTTGAATTTGCCGAACAATCTTTCCCAGACCAAGGCCTTTATCCTGAAACCAAAGTCACTTAAAGTGTGACTCATGCAAGGCATGCGGGTGCTTCCCGATTGCCTTTTCCGGCTCTTGCCGGAGGTTGCGGACACTGCCGCCCGCCACCATTGATCCCACGCACCGGCGTCCTTCGACCCCGATGCAGTTGCCCGGCATAGAAGCCGGCGCACCCCTGACCTTTTTTAGACCGCCTACAACGCCGCCCGCGCGCCGCCCTCCAGCGCCGCGCCAGAGGAATGCCTATGCTATTGCCCATCCTGTTACTTTCCGCCGCCGGTTTCACCATCCTGACGACAGAATTCCTGATCATCGGGCTGCTGCCCGGCCTGGCCCACGACCTGAACGTCACCGTTTCCCAGGCCGGCCTGCTGGTTTCGCTGTTCGCCTTCACGGTGGCGGCGACCGGCCCGCTGCTCACGGCGCTGATGGCCAACGTCGAGCGCAAGCGGCTGTTCATCGGCGTGCTGGTGCTGTTCGGCCTGTCCAACGCCCTGGCGGCCGCCGCGCCGAACATCTGGGTCATGGCCGTGGCGCGCCTCTTCCCTGCCCTGGCCCTGCCCGTGTTCTGGTCGCTGGCCAGCGCCACGGCGGTGGAACTGGTCGGCCCGGCGCGCGCCGGCCGGGCCATCTCCATGGTCGCCTTCGGCATCGTCGCGGCCACGGTGTTCGGCATCCCCATCGGCGTGCTGATCTCGGACGCTTTCGGCTGGCGCGCCGCCTTCGGCGTGCTCTCGGCGGTGGCGTTCGCCAAGGCGCTGCTATTGCTGTTCGCCTTCCCCAGCACCCGCATCCGCGCCGACAGCGTCAAACTCGTCACGCAGTTGCGTATCCTGCGCAATCCCATCGTGGTGGGCCACGTGTTGTTGTCGCTGCTGGTCTTCACCGGCATGTTCACTGCCTACACCTATCTGGCGGACATGCTGGAGCGGCTGGCCGGCTTCAACGGCCAGATCGTGGGCTGGACGATGATGGCATTTGGCGCCGTCGGCCTGGTCGGCAATACCCTGGGCGGCCGTATGGTGGACCGCAGCCCGCTGGGCGCGACCGCGCTCTTTTCGGCGCTGATGGCGGCAGGACTGGCGGCGATCGCCCCCGTGATGCAGTCGCATGGTCTGCTGGCCGTGGCGCTGGGCGTCTGGGGCATCGCGCAAGCCGCGCTCTTCATCGTCTGCCACGTGCGCCTGATGAAATCCGCGCCGGAAGCGCCGGCTTTTGCCGCCTCCCTGAACATCTCGGGCGCCAACACCGGGATCGGCCTGGGCGCCGTGGTCGGCGGACATGTCATCGACAACTACGGACTGGCCTCGCTGGGCTGGGCCGCGGCCGTCATCGTCGCCATTTCCGTGATCCTGGCCTTGGCGCTGATGGCAGCCTCGCGCCCGCGCCACGAGCCCAAGGCGGTCTGCGCCAACGCGGCCTGAACGGCCGCCTGTATCGTCCGCGCCACGCCGGGGCAAGGCTGCGCGGGCGGGACAGCAGGCTATGGCATTTACCAGTACAATAGATGTTCTTGGGGCCGATCCGGATTCGACGTGGGTCGCGAAACAACTCAGGGCATGCCGAGCACCAGTACGCTCGTTAAACCACTGGAAACACTACAAACGCCAACGACGAGCGTTTCGCTCTCGCCGCTTAAGCGGTGAGCCGCTGCACTGATCTGTCCTTGGGTCAGGCGGAGGAAGGCAACTTCCTAGGGGGGTAACCCTCGAACCGCAGCAGCGACATTCACAAGGAATCGGTTTGAACTGGGGTCACACGGTTCAAATTTAAATTACGTGAATCGCTTTGGTCCGGCCTGTCGGTTGGCTAAGTCCAAGGTTAAAACTAAATAAATCGACTACGCATGTAGAACTGATTGCAGAGGGCTTGCGGACGGGGGTTCAATTCCCCCCGGCTCCACCAAATACCGCAGACGCAAGACTAAAACCGGTTGTGGAGTTAAGCATAAGTTGGCATTAATGCCTTCTTATGCTTAATTTCACGAATTGCCAAATTTTGGTTTGTCGAAAAAATATGGCAATAATAGAAGGTTTGACCGCAAAAAAGGCGCTCCGAAATGGAGCGCCTTTTTTTATTGCGGGTAGCTGGACGGGCTATGCCCTTGATGCTCAGGGCACAGATGTGTTGCTGGCAATACGCGACAGCTTGTTATAAAGATTCGGCGTTCCAGTAAGCACCCTCTTGTCGACCAGGCTGCTTACCAGTCTTAGCGTAATGCCCTGGCCGCTCTGACGAATGGATTCACAGACCTGCTCAAGAACCCGGTGGTGCTCGGCCCGCTTTTGCTCGGCTCGCTCATGGCGATGTTTTACATAGCGCGCACCTAACTGTCGCGTTTCTTGTTTTGCATTGAGATATAAAGCCCGCTTGTTAATAGTCAGCTTTCGCGCAATCTCCGCGACGCTCTTGGGGCTTTTCTGGTTATCAATCTCCTTGCGCAAGTATGCTCGAACGTCTCCCCAAGCATGTAAGCGTCGCGTTTTTCCGGAATTGTTGTATGACGTATTCCGTGAATCATTGTCAGCCTCCACAACGGCGATTGACGTCCAGCCTTCCAAAGAGCCTTGAACCAAATCCAATAGCCGAACACCGCATTGCATCGACACTTGCATTAACGCATCTAGGGTAAGTGGCGCACGGCTGTGCTTCCAATGATGGACCGTGGATTTCCGAACTCCGATGCGTTTTGCGAAATGAGCACCTACTCCACTGTCCAATCGTTCGCCCAACGTTTCAATGGCTTTGTGAAGCGCCTCCAAATCAACAGAAATATCTGCTCTCGAACTTGCCGCGAGCAGATTTTCAATTTCATTGGTTCTTTCTATGTCACCTTCGTGAGCGACAGCAGCACATGGCGAATCACTGACACCAAGAAATGCTCCACAAGCGGTGCACCAACCGGGGACGACGTAACTGGCTGAGTGTCGGACATTGTTCTTCTTGCAGTGAGAGCAATGCTCTATGAGTTTTGTTTGATGTTTCCCGCATATCTTGTTTGGCCCCACGTCCCACGCCAAACGGAAATACGGTGCCCGTCCTTGCGCTAAATCCTCTTGCAGGCAATGCGGACACCACCGCTCCTGACTCGAAGCCATCCCTCTGGATGCAATAACGGATTGAAGTGGGGCAAGCGTCAAGCGGTGCAGGAAAGGTACGGTGGTCAGTGTCGACAAAGTTTGCGCCCATAACTGGGCGCTACTCCCCAAGCCTGAGATAGAACGTTCGTACCACAAGAACCGGCTCTTTCCCTCAACTCCCAGACATGTAGCCCAGCGGTCCGGGGCTATGCGGTCAATCACAAACTGTGCCAAATCCAGACTGGAACACGAATGGCTGTTCGCCAGTCGACAAAAATAACTGCTCAGGCTTTCGACCTGAGCAGTTCCCATCCTCATCGGTGCCAGCGCGTGCAAGACGGAGCGCGGCGTAAAATCAGAACTCATTTTTCACTCTTTGGTTTACCGGGCCGGAAAATATTCGATTCAAAGCGCGCCTCGCCATGGCGAATCTCTTCCAAAATGGCAGCATATTGGCCTTCGGTCAGCAGGCACCGCTCCAACAGCTCTTGCGACACTTCGCCTTGCGCATGGGCGCGCGAGGCAAAGCCTCGAAGTACGTCCATTAGGGTTCCGATGCAGCCCAAGGTATTGGTTTGCAGGACACGAGAGTTCTCGACCAACAATCCACCGAAATAATCGTTGGCGCGACTCTCTACTGTTTGGATAAATTTATTGAAAGCCAAGCAGTCGTCTGACGAGTCAATTCGGTATCGAGAGAAGTGAATTTCCTTGATGCGGCGTGCCAACTGTGCCGATAGACGGCTAACCCCGAGGATGTCGTATGAGCCAAACAAGATGATTTGGCAGCCGGCGCAGTTGGAAAGGCTCTTCAGGGCATCCGTTTGGCGCTTCATTCGCGCCTCAGACACATTGGTGAAATGCCCGCCCTCATCAATCATCAGGACTTTTACGCCTCTGGCACGAAGCGCCAGCTCCACCTTTTTTCGTAGCCCCGCTGCCGTGTTTTTGCTATTTCCCAGAGGATGGACGACACGGTTGCTTATTGGGTCTACGGCATAGGCCACCGCAGGCGGAGTGCCTTCCGGGCCCTCGAGTTGCTCCAAAATATCGGAGTAAAACAGCTTCCAATTGAAATCCATCTCGGATGTCGCACGAGCTTCAATCAACACCACGGGCATCAGCCCTGCGTTTTCTTGCATTGCATGCGCATAGCGCTTCAGGATTCTGGTTTGCAGCGTTTTGGCCAGGGTCGTCTTACCGACGCCGGTGGGGCCCGTCACCATCAGAATATGGTTTGCCCCTAAGCTTTCGAAGGCTTCGATTTCATCAATGACTTCGCTGATACGAGGATGCGAAATCCGGCGCTGCAGTAGGTCCAAAACCGGACTAGCTGATGTTTCGTTGACATTTCTCATCAGTCCAAGTCCCCGTACATGGTTGCGTCATCGGCCTTAGGATTTGTAGGGGTCTTGGCTTTGTTTGGGACCTTGCGTAATGCGCGCTCAGGATGCGAGTCCCATCCACCAGACTGCCGTAGCGCAACGGCTTTCAGCGACTCCAGACCAAACACCTTGGGGCGTCCCTCCTGCTGCCGACTGCCAAGCAGTCCCAGCCGCTCATGCAAGAACTCGGTTTCACCGATTTCCTGAGCTTGGCGCAGGGCTTGCGAATCCGGTTTCATGGTCGCAATGAACTCCAGGAAGGGACCGACCGCGATGTCGTCTTTTCGGAACCGGGCCGAACGCGAGTGTGTCGCCAGGTATTCGGCGCTGATGGCCTCGAGCTGCTTGACGTTCATGCGTGGCAGATGCATCAGCTGCATGCAATGGGCTTCGACCCATTCCCGGTTTGGCAACTGCACGAACACGTGGGAGATGTCATAAGGGTCGTAGCGCACAGGACATTTCCTCTTGGCCAGTGCGTAGGTATCGAACTGCGGCGACTGGTAGTAGAAGTTATGGACCTTCACGCCGCGCTGACGGTCAATGGTGCGCTCCGCCCCACGGTCCACGCACGGGCTCGTCGCAACAATGAAGTCTTGATTGAACAGAATTGCCCGGTGTGCACGCTCGCCGGTTTCTCGCACCGAACGCTGAAACGCCTGACGGGGCGACGCATCCAACGTCGGGTGTGTCGCCTGGTCATAGAATTCAAACGCCCAGTGCGCGATGACGGTGTACAGGTTCTCCAGATTCCAGTTCGACAGGCGCTTGGGAAGATGGGAGCCTGAAAGCATGCGAACCTGCTTGGTCAGCTCCGTATTGCCGTCCAGGTTGTGAATCAACTGCGTATTGAGCGTACCGAATATGCGTTCCATGACAGAGCCGACGCGCGGCTGGCCTGCAGGACGCAGACGGATGTGCACTCCCATGCTGGTCAGGAAGTGCTTGACGTCGGCTGCGACCAAGTCTTTGCCGTTGTCGCTGACAACCATCTGCGGCAGACGATTCCAGCGCTTTACAAATGCACGCAGGACCATCAACACGGAGCCCCGGTCAGGCTGGTGAAATCCGAGATGCACAGCCATGATGCGACGCGAGAACGCGTCAATCATCAGAGTCAGCCAAGGGCGGCCTAGGTCCAGGCCTGTGCGTCGGCACTTTAGCTCGATGTCGAGCAAGGTGTGGTCGATATGCACGCTCTCGAACGGCCGCACGCCATGGCGCGGCGTATCGTAGGCCAGTGAGTAGTAAAAGTTCTTCCCTTGATAGGTCATCCGCTTACCGAATCGGGTTCGGCGAGACCTGTCGTCGTCATGCTGGTGCAGGTGCTTCAAGAACGTCGGGTAGCTGGGGCACGAGAGGTTTTCTTCTCGGCAATACGCGCGAAGCTGCTTGAAGGCCGCTGCACCGTTGGGCGCGCGCGTGGTGGCGTACACCGTCTTGCGGATATGCTCCATAGCCGAAAGCTGGTCCTCAGACAGGCGAGGCGAGCGGTTGCCCTTCTCGTGATGGCGCGGGGCCAAGGTCAAAATCTCATGGCCGCCGTTGACACCTGCCAATGCCTGTTGAGCCTTTAGCCGGTAATAGGTTCGTTTCGAGAATGGCGTGCTCTTGGCATCAAAAGGCATGGCCAGAAATCGAGCTGCGGACTGCGCCTTCTCAAGCGACGCGGCCTTATAGTGAGCAAGGGGATGGACATCAATGTCGCGCGGCTCATCAGCACTATTGGCCGTAAGCGAACCTCGCTCGAAAGTGGCCAGCAACCAATCTTTGTCCACCGTCATGCTTCGGCCCTCATCGATGACCCGAAGCACGACCTCGCGCTCACCCAACAGCGACACCTCCAGCACTTGCCCTTCGTAGCGAAATTGCGCCCCCGGATGTAGGCTCAGCGAAAACTCCAGTTCGTGCGCTGGACGGGAGAGTGCCACTGAAAAGGCCTGCTGAAAGCGCATCAATGCCTCATCCCGGTAGAGCATGAAATCGTGTGGCTGGCTCAGTAAGGATGTGTCCAGGTTGCAGGCCACATGACCTTCGACAATGGCCGTATTGATGTCGTCAGCCAGAAACAGAAACGGGGCGTCCAGCAAGTCTCCGACGCTGAGCGCGGCATGCTCGGCCAGAGCCAGCTTGAGCTGGGCGATGACCGCCGCAGAGGCCGCGGGTGCGCCAACATGCAGATAGTCTTCGAGAATTTCCCAGTTCTTGGTGCGATTCTTCGGAATCTCGGCGCCGCTGTGGACCTCATAGGCGATGCCCATCTCGGCAAGCGACTGCTCGATTTGATGGCTGCGCCACCGCTCGCCTTCCTTCTGGTAGCGCCAGGGAAATTTGCGCGCCAGATGCAGCAGCTTTTCTTCGGTCTTCCACTCCTGCAGCAAGATATGCCCGCGTGTGATGACCAAGAAATCGGGCGTGTGCTCAATGGTGTGGACCTCTCCGGTTTCGGGGTCCACAAGCTCCAGCTTGAGCGTGCAAGGCTGGGGGTAATACTCGAGCACCTGCGGCTCCACCTCGTGATTCAGCGCGGCGGCATACTCTACCGTGCGGCTTTCCGTGGCAATTTCCCGCCCCATCTTGCGGCTGGCAAGCAACGTAATGACGTTGCTGCCACGCGATTGAACCTCACGAACCGGGGCATGTTGCCTGCAGTCCGCAGCGAGCCGCCGCCCCCTGTCGGGTAGCCCAAGCTCGTCCAATAGTTGCTCGAATGCAGGCGTAGTCAACATGTCCTGCCTCCATGACGAAATTATGAGAGCGGGCGTATAGGTGCCGGACATCAAAAACGAGCATGAAATCCTTCTTTTATGGGATTAATCCCTTTATTATAGGATTTCGAGGGCCGTGCGAGGTAGCCTCGGGTGCAATCCGCAGAGGTCAGGTGATGAGAGAGAGCAAGCAGGCAGTCTCGCCAGGGCTGCGAGCCTATGAACAGAGGGTGAGCCAAGAACTGCGCGTTCTGATGGCGCAAAAAAACCTGGCGCAGAAGGCCGTCGCCCGGGCTCTGGAGAGACTGGGCATCAACGAAACGGCGAAGGGACTGTCCGCCAAGCTGGCCGCGGGGACGTTTTCGGCGGCCTACTACCTGGCGGTCAAGGACGTAATTAAGTCCTTGTAGACAAAGGGAAAAGCGCAACATGGCAAGCTCCCGGCATATGTCATACCCTCTCATAAATAGGGGACATGCCGACGGGCTTTGCGGGAAAGCATCGGTACGCTTATAGCGCTTTGCCGTATCAGTCCACTGCTGCTACTGACGTTCCGATGCTACCCCCACATATGCGGCTGACACAAATCATCCGCACAAGAAACTGAAACATGCAGGCTTCATGTTGTATTTGCCATGGTTCCGGCCGCTGAAAGCGACAACCGTTTGATACCGCTACCCAGCGGCGCTTTCTGCGCGAACTGGTCTTCAACCGAGAGATGAAGACATGTCCCGGGCGACAGGGGGCCTTCTATCGCTTAGATTGCGGCTGCGCGCGTTCCCGCGCGCTCAGGGCTTCCCTCAACTCCTGATTCTCACGCTCGAGTTCCGCAGCCGACCGTAGCAGCCGACTGATGGAGTTCCAATACATCGCGCCCAAATCGCCGTCCTCCAGAGCCAACCGATGCAGCTTTTCCAGCGCAATGGATATGTCTGTCGTTTCCATACCAACCTCTAGAGTGTCGCGAGTTTTGCTCGAACTTTTTCCTGCGCATCCGTCGCGCTAAGGCCGAGCCCGCCGTCCGTCCGCACGAGTCGGTCCCGGTCAGGTGCGGGCCAACCATCGTCGTCATCATCAATGGCGAACCAGGACAGCGGCTGACGCCGCTGCACATCCTCGACAATCTGTACACCGCGCGCCTTTACCGCGAAAGCGTCCTTGTGCATGTGGCGTCGATGAAACGTCGCACCAATCACTCGCGCCTGAAGCGCCGGGCTCAAGCGCGCCCTCGCGAACTCAAAGCTGCGCACCCGGACCCAGCTCGTCGATAAGACGATGGCAATATCGGGATACGGCTGCAGGAGTTGGTCGAGTATTGGCATCCATTCGAAGAGCTCCCGGCCAGGCGTCTTGATGTAGATGCCTCGCTTGGCGCTGCAGAAAACGTCCTCAGAATGCAGCACTCCGTCGAAGTCGAGATAAAGCACCTTATCGGCGCGCTTTACGGTTCCCATGACGACTATTTTGTCGTCGCATCGAAGCCCGTGCAACGGTTTCACTTAAAAGACGATTTCCGCAACCTTGGTGGCAAAGAAGGGCATTGCTGGATTGCCGAAAATTTTGCGGTGCCGCGCCCAGTCGACAGTTTTTCTGATTGCGACACATCATGAAACGCAAGCGAACGACTTACTGATGGGCAACGCATAGCCCAAGCAAGTGGCAGCCCTCCCCGCCGGGAAGTTTCGGCACATGAAGCGCCCAGGGAGCATCTTGAACTCCCCCAGTCGCCGAACACAGAAACACCACGGCAACCGCCCGCCCATGGGCATAGAGGGTGGCACACCGCAATAACGCGGGCCGACACTACCACCCTCCCTGGCTGCGCAACGTACGCAATGGCTCATGCGGCAGCAATAGAACAGCATCACAGTACCAACGCCGCTCGTCGAGGACGAGATACCCAACACGAAGGTCGAGAAGCCCGGCGGCCGCATATCAGGTCTGTATATTCTTTTCTTTATATTTTTGCGCTAGCCGAATCTCCAGAAATCCCTTGGAAACTTGGCCTTTCTGGCGTTGAGCGCAGCCACAAGTCCCCCCTTGGGTAGCGACAAGTCCCCCAGGATGTAGCCACAAGCCCCCAGCCCACCATCCCTGGCCTCGCTACGCCGCATGTAAAACACCGCTTCGTTCCTATACTCGGTCCGGCCTGCCGCAAGCGTCAGGTGCCTCTTAGGATTCGATTGAATGAGCCGGAACTCCGTCTCTTACCCTCTGCCACTGCCATACGGGCTGGGCGGCAACACCCTGACGGCAAGGGCATTGGTCAGAAGTGCCGTCTTCAGCGCCCAGACCTTTCGCGGACCGAGCACGCGGCCTTGCTACCAACGCCCCACACGCTTGGCGTCAGCCGATGAGTTTGAAATCTGGCAATTGTCGGGTTGGCAGCTCGACCAGGCAGACGCTGAGCTGTGGTATCAAATCGTGCGTGTGGCGGTGCTACAGGGCCAGAGCGTCGTGACCTCACACGCCACCGTCGATGTTTCCCATACCCAGTTGATGTCTGCGGCGTCACGAAACAAGGGCGGCAAGACACGTACGCTCTTGTCGAGCTCGCTGCAAAGACTGATGGCTGCGACGTTCGAGATACGGTGCCGTCGCCAGACCGTCCTTTTTCAGCCGTTGGTGGCCATCACCGCAGCCGCCACCCAATCTGGGCGACTGAAGGTCACTTTGGGGACGGGATTGCCAGAGCTCGTTCAAGGGCACCAATTCGTGGTTCTCAGGCGTGCGGAGCGGGGCCCACTTCTTCGGGAGCCCATTGCCTGCGGGCTGCACGCTTATTTCGCCAGCCATGTCACGCCGTACCCTATCAAGTCGCAGACCTTGAAACTTCTGCTGGGCCGCCAGTGCATGCAAGACAGCAAATGGCGGCAGGCGCTCACCGCAGCACTGGTTCGTCTGCGAGAGGTAACGGGATGGCCTGTCTGCAATTTCGGCACCGACGGCAAGGTGACGGTGGTGCGTACTCAGGGAAAAGCCCCGAACGCTGCGTTCCCTGGGATGCCGATTCTGGAACGCATGGCCACCGCAAGCCTGGACGACGCCCGCATGGAGCTCGAGCGTATTCGCACGGCCATCGACATCTGAGACCAACCAGCCCTGAGGCGCATTGCATATACTGGCGTGAACCCATGCCAGCGAGAGTGTCATGCGCAAATCGTCCCCTGTGTCCAAAAGGCGTCAGTTGTCCCTTCAGGAGGCCATCGAGGTCGCGAAGACTGCACCTTCAATGTTTACGCCCGAGCAGTGGGTGCTCATGGGGACAATCCACGAGTCGGCATATGCGGGGCTGCCGCCGGCAACCTCTGAGCATACGCAGCCTTCTGCGCCGTCGCGACAAAGTTGATATTTTCGTAATCGCACGACATTGGCCGCGCGCGGAGAGGGTTCCTTCAGGCCACCCTGCACGTCGACGATAACGATGAACGATTCGCCAAAGCGCCACGCCCTCGTGGCGGGCTTTACCGCCTCATGCACAGAGCCGAAAGGTGGCACCGGTGTTCGACCTGAACGCGACGGGTCAAGCGACCCATTGCCCCCCCCAACCTTTCAGCCAGCATCAGTACCAGCTCACCGGCAGCATCCGCCATCTCAGGTGGATATTTGTACTCGCGCGGGAAACCCTTGACCATGAGTCGCATGGCTAGCCCTTAGCATTTCGTCGGTCAGCTCACGTACGACAGCTTCATTGTCATCTTGGACGTCGTAGAAGCGGAATCTTCTCACATCACACCACCTTAGCGGTTTCACATGGTAACATTGCAGAGCGCTAGCGTTTTGCTAGCACTCTGCTGGGGAATTTGATGGCCATTGGCAAATCTGAAGTTGTCAGCGTTCGAGTAGAACCACATCTAAAAGCCGCGCTGCAATCGGCAGCTGAGCGCGAGATGCGCAGTTTGGCCAACATGGTTGAAGTCATGGTGGTCGCGTACTGTCGTATGCATGGCTATCCCCTAGAAGGGGTTCCCGACGACGCGCTTCCGAACACTATGCAGCTAGGGTCAAATCGTGATTGAGGACCGTGAATCCCTTCTTTCGAAACTAGGATTCCGTTTTGGCATAAATGGACCGCATGCTGCCCGGACCATGATGCTAGAAGACCTGCGCGTGTTGCTATCTCATACGTCATCGCAAGCAACTCGCACAGACTACGCCTCAGCGATAATCGACGGCAACATTCTTGGGAAAGCCACTCGCAAAGCCCGTGAACTCGCATTGAGGCATTTGGCTGTACTTTATGGTTTGGATACGACCAACCCTATTTTCCGCGCTCTCCGACGACTCTGGCAGTCAAATGAAGCCGCACAACCTCTTCTCGCATTTTCAGTTGCTTTGGCCCGCGACCCACTACTTCGTGGAACTCAGTCATTTATCTTGGAAAAGCCACTGGGGTCAGTAGTTCCTCGAGAGGCCCTGGAAAATCTCATTCTCCGCGATTACCCTGACCGTTTTAGTCCTGCCTCGTTAAAATCATTCGCTCAAAATATCGCAGGCTCTTGGACGGCTGTTGGACTATTGCGTGGTCACAGACGGAAGGTAAGAAGCGCACCATCGCTTGAACCAGAGTCGATAGCGATGCTGCTGTTCTTGAGTCACCTCGAAGGCCGTACTGGCCAACGCCTCTTCTCTTCCGGCTGGATGTCCATACTTGGCGTTCCACAGGACGAATTGGAAGCTCTAACGAACTCAGCTTCACACCGCGGCGCACTTGTATTTATGAATGCGGGTGGCGTAAAGGAAGTACGCTTCCCCGGCTACCTTACATCAGAAGAAGAAAATATTCGCCAGGAGGTCTCCCGTGTCGTCTAAAGTCGCCAAACTGGTTTCCGCATATCGACAGCACCTTACGGTGCCGTGGCAATCCGGGCTGGCTGCGATTCAACGCGTTATCTTCGCTGTTTATGACAAGGCGGATGAATTACGTTTGCGTGCCAATGTTGCCGAGTTCGAGCTTGCTACACAAGAAGCAGACAAGGAATGGTTGCTCCTGGATATCACGAATGCCTTTCCGGAATGGATGGCGTCGCAGGAATACCGCGAGGCCTACTTCGAATCGCCTGACGATTTGGCTGGTTACCAATCTGGCGAGCTCACTGAATTTGCGGCTCACATCATTGCGGAGCTCAAAGCCCGCATTGAAATGGAAGCTGGGCCCAACACCGTAATTGCGCTGTTAGGCGTAGGTACACTCTTCGGCCTAGCGCGCGTTTCTCTGTTGGTCGAAGGCATCAAAGAAGCGGTTCAAGGCAGACTGCTGGTTTTTTTTCCGGGCGAATACCATCCCGATACTCATACCTATCGATTGCTAGATGCTCGCGACGGCTGGAATTATCTGGCAGTACCACTCATTGCTCAAGCCTGAATAACGACATAAGCACAAGCTAAGGACCTCTATGCAGAACAAAGACATTTACAACAAACTGCCAAAGGAGAATAGGCTCGTCAATAACGGCGTCGCCGAGGTATCCGAGGACCACTCTTCTGCGGCGCAGGACGTTCTGCGCTACGAACTGGAAACTTTTGTCTGTGATGGTCAGTACGAAAAGGGGCTTGAGACCATCCTCGACAAATTCTTGATAAACCTGGACTCTGGCACAGAGCAGCCAGGCGTCTGGATTTCCGGCTTCTACGGCAGCGGCAAGTCGCACCTGGCCAAGATGCTGCGCACCCTGTGGACCGACTACCAGTTCATTGACGGCGCCACTGCCCGCAGCCTGGCAAAGCTGCCTACCGGTATCTTTGAGAAACTGAAAGAGCTCAGCACTCAAGGGAGGCGGCACGGTGCGCTCCATGCGGCCGCAGGTAAGCTCGGCGCGGGTGCCGGTGACAAAGTGCGCCTGGCTTTACTCGGCATCATTTTTAAGTCTAAGGGACTACCCGAGCAGTACAACCAGGCTCAGTTGGTGCTGTGGATGAGTCGTGAGGGTCTCCTGCCAACCGTTGAAGCCGAGACGAAGGCCGCGGGTCGTTCGCTGGCCCAAGAACTGCCGCACATGTACGTGTCCGGCCACCTTGCCAAGGCTCTGTTAAAGGCTCGCCCGGACTTGGCCCACACCGAAGCCGACGCCCGCAGGCTGCTCAAGGAGCAGTTCCCTCAGGTCACCGACGTCACCAGCGAGCAGATGACCACCGCCATCGAAGCCGCATTGGCGGTGGATGGCAAGTTCCCCTTGACGCTAGTGGTCCTAGACGAAGTGCAGCAGTACATTGGCGCCGACGCCGAAAAAGCCTTCCAGGTGCAAGAGGTGACTGAGACCCTCAGCAAGCACTTCAACGGCAAACTGCTGTTCGTGGGCACAGGGCAGTCCGCCCTGTCTGGCATGCCCAACCTTCAGCGTCTGATGGGCCGCTTTCCGGTGCAGGTGATGCTGGGCGACTGGGACGTCGAGAATGTCACCCGCCAAATCATCCTGGCCAAGAAGCCCTCGGCCCAGCCCGATGTCGAGCACGTCTGGCGCGCCAACCTCGGCGAAATCTCCCGACACCTACGCGGCACCAAGCTCGAGCACGTCACCGACGACGAAGACGTGATGACGTCCGATTATCCGCTGCTGCCGGTTCGCCGGCGCTTCTGGGAGCGTGTGCTCCGGACCATCGACACCACCGGTACGGTGTCACAACTGCGCAGCCAATTGCGCGTGGTGCATGAGGCAGTGCTGGCCACGGCCGACGCTCCCCTGGGCCATGTCGTTTCGGGCGACTTCCTGTACGACCAAATTGCCGCAAACCTGGTCTCCACGGCCCAACTGCCCAAAGAGGTCTTTGAGAACGTCCAGCGGTTCGCAGCCGGAGACCCACACGCCCAACTCAAGGGCAAGCTGCTCAAACTCATCTACCTCATCAACAAGCTGCCCGCCGATGCGGCGATGGACATCGGGCTGAAGGCAACCGAAGACGTGCTGGCAGACCTGCTGGTCACAGATTTGTCGGCCGGGTCCTCGGAACTGCGCAAGCAGTTACCCGCACTGCTAGACGAGTTGCAAAACAAGGACCGTCTGGTCATGGCACTGGCTGGAGGCAGCGGGACGGAGTTCCGCCTGCAGACCCGCGAATCCAGCGCCTGGTACGACGAGTTCCGCGCGCGAGAGGCCGAGTTCAAGGCCGCACCGCAGCGAGTCGAACAGAAGCGAGCCGAACTGCTCAAAGGCCGCTTTGGTGACGTGTTTAAGAAGGTTCGTGTCGTCCAGGGTAAGGACAACGTCGAACGCCGTCTGACGCCAACCTACGACGACAGTCTTCCCAAGGACCACGACAAGACCCTGTACCTGTGGATTCAGGATGGCTGGCAGACGGAGGAGAAATCCGTAATCGCCGAAGCCAAGGCTAAAAGCGCCGAAAACCCCACTCTGTTCGCCTTCCTGCCCGCCCAGCACAAGACCGAGCTGGCCAACGCCATCGTGGCGCTGGAAGCAGCGCGCACTACGCTGCAGACGAAGGGCAGTCCATCCACCGAGGAGGGCCGCGATGCCCAACGCTCGATGGAAAGCCGCCAGCGCACCGCCGAGAAGGAATTGGCGGAGTTGCTGGACCAGTTAATGGCCAACGTACGCGTATTCCAGGCCGGAGGGCAGGAAGCGCAGGACGGCAACGACTTGGCCGACCGCATCAACCGCGCTGCCAAGTCCTCGGCCATCCGTCTCTACAGCCAGTTCGACGCGGCCGACCACGACCTGTGGAGCAAGGTGTTTGAGGAGGCGCGCAAGGGCAATTTGGAGGCTCTGAAGTTCGTTGGCCACACCCAGGAGGCTGACAAGCACCCGGTTTGCCAGAAGCTGCTAGCCTACATTGGCCCCGGCAAGAAAGGGGCTGAGATTCGCGACAACTTCGACGCGCCTCCCTTCGGCTGGCCGCGCGACGCCATCGACGGCGCGCTCTACGCGCTGCTGGCCGCCGGGCACATCAAGGCAACCGATGCCGCCTCAAAGACCGTAGACGCCAAGAGCCTTGACCGCACCAAGCTGACTCAGACCAGCTTCCAGCGCGAGAGCGTCAACGTCACGCCGCCGCAGCTCATCAAGATTCGTTCGCTGTTCAGCGCCGTGGGCGTGCCTTGTCAGCCCAAGGAAGAACTTGCAAAGCTGCCAGCCCTGCTGATGAAGCTGCGCGACCAAGCGGCCAAAGCTGGAGGGCCTGCGCCTGCACCTGAGACCCCAAATCTGGCCTCGCTAGAAGCCATCGAGGCCCAGACCGGCAACGCACAACTGCTGGAGCTGTTCACCCGTTACGACGAGCTGGTGGGCCTGTCCAAGACCTGGAGTAAGACCGCCGACGACATCGCCAAGCGCCTGCCCGTGTGGCGCAGGTTAGGCGACCTGCTGCGTCACGCAAAGGTGCTGGGCCCCTACGCGGAGTTGAGGGACGAAGTGGATGCCATCGCGGCGCAGCGAAGCCTGCTCGCCGACCCGGACCCGGTGCGGCCGCTGCTGGACAAGACTGTGGAATTGCTGCGCCACGCTCTGAACGCCAAGCTTGAGGGTTTCCAACAGACCTTCAACCAGCAGCAGGCGCAGCTCCACGCCGATACGGACTGGAAGAAGCTCAACAACACCCAACGCGCGGACCTGGTTGCGCAACACCATCTGTCCACACCTCGTACGCTGCCGCTCGGCACGACCGAGCAGTTGCAGGACGCCCTGGACGAGTGCAACCTGGAGCATTGGGTCTCCAAGGCTCAGGCGCTGTCCAGCCGATTCGAGGCCGCGCGCCAGGCCGCCGTGCAACTCCTGAAGCCCAACGTCGTCCACGTCACGCTACCCAAACGAACGTTGAACGACCGAGCCGAGCTTAAATCTTGGCTGGCAGAAGTGGAGGCCTTGTTGGACGCCAAACTGAAGCAAGGGCCCGTGGCGCTCTGAGCGCGGTACAAGGAGGCCAGGTAACCGATACCCCGTTACCTGGGTTACGTCGAGAACAAGACACCGAACAACATGTCGAGCCAAAGCATCAACAACCAGCCCCTACCTAAACCCCTGCGCAGCCAGCTCGAGGCCACCGTCAAAGCCGCCCGCGACGTCGCCGAGAAGGGTGCCCACGCCGCCCTGGCCCAGCTCGCCGTCGGCGAAGCCAAAGCCCCCGACTACCTGACTGACGAGTTCAAGGCCCTACGCCGCCGCCTGCGCGCCCATGGCCGCGCGCAGGGCGACAAGAAGGCCAACGACGACACCCAGGCCTTGCAGCACCTGGTCTGGGAAGCGGCCTACGAGCACTGGCACCGAATGCTGTTTGCCCGCTTCCTTGCCGAGAACGGTCTGCTACTTTGGGAGCCCGGTGCGGCAGTGTCGCTGGACGACTGCGAAGCCCTGGTGCAGGAAGCCGACTCGGCGATGAACTTAGGTGCCAAGACGAAGTGGGAGTTGGCCGGCAAGCTGGCCGCCCGCATGCTGCCCCAGGTGTTCAAGCCGCAGAGCCCGGTGTTCGAACTGGCCTTCGCACCCGAGCACCAGCGCGAGCTGGAGCGTCTGCTGGCCATCCTGCCACCGGAGGTGTTCAAGTCCAGCGACAGCCTGGGCTGGGTCTACCAATTCTGGCAGGCCAAGCGCAAGGACGAAGTCAACGCCTCGGCGGTGAAGATTGGCGCCGACGAGCTGCCCGCCGTCACCCAACTATTCACCGAGCCCTACATGGTGGACTTCCTGCTCCACAACTCGCTGGGCGCCTGGTGGGTGACGCGCCACCCCGGCCAGACCTGCCCGGTGCCGCTGACCTACCTCCGCAAGCTGGACGACGGCACGCCTGCGGCCGGCAAGTTCGAAGGCTGGCCCGACCGGCTGGAGGACTTCAAACTGCTCGACCCCTGCTGCGGCTCGGGCCACTTCCTGGTGGCGGCCTTCCTGATGGTGGTGCCCATGCGTATGGCAGCCGAGGGCCTGAGCGCAATGGACGCGGTGGACGCCGTGCTCGCCGACAACCTGCACGGCCTGGAACTGGACGCCCGCTGCGTGGAAATTGCCGTCTTCGCGTTGGCCCTTGCGGCCTGGCGCTTCCCGGACGAAAACGGCGAGCCGCTGGGTGTGCGCGCGGACATGCCCACGCCTCAGGTGGCTTGCTGCGGGCTGAAGGTGGCCGCCAAGCCCGGGGACTGGATAACACTGGTGCCGGATGATGCTGCCAACGCTGCCTACCTGCGGCAGGAATTGGGCTTGCTGCACGCCAGCTTCGCTCAGGCACCACTGCTGGGCAGCCTGTTGGACCCGGTGCGCACCCTGAGGAACGACCTGACCACATCCAGCTTCGACACCCTACGCGACCTGCTGGGCCGCGCGCTAGCCACCGAACGCCCAACCACGCTGTGTGGGCAAATCAGCGAGCTGCAGGACGATAGCTGGGACCTGGCGCTCACTGCAAAGGGCTTGCTCGATGCGGCGCGGTTGCTGGACCGGCGCTACCACTTGGTGGTGACCAATGTGCCCTACCTGGCGCGCGGCAAGCAGCTGGATGCGCTGAAGGACTACTGCGAGACCCACTACCCCGATGCCAAGAACGACCTGGCCAACGTTTTCCTGGAGCGCTGCCTGGAACTGAGCCTACCGGCCAAGGGCTCGCAGAGCGCAGGTGTGGTGCAAATCGTCATGCCGCAAAACTGGCTGTTCCTGACCAGCTACAAGAAACAGCGGGAATCGCTACTCAAGCGCGTGCAGTGGAACTTGCTGGCACGGCTGGGGGCCGGCGCTTTCGAGACCATCAGCGGCGAGGTAGTGCAGGCCGTCCTGCTCACCCAGACCCGCGCCCCGGCAGCGGAGGGTTTTCAGCTGCGCGGCGTGGATGCCAGCGCGCCCAAGGTCGCGCAGGAAAAGGCGGCTCTACTGCGCGACGGTGAGGTGGTGGCCGTAAGTCAGAGGGGGCAGCTTTCCAATCCAGATGCTCGGGTCGGCCTTAGCGAACAGCAATCCGGTGACTTGCTCCAGAAGTTCGCGCTGGCCGCTCAAGGCATGCCGACTAGCGATTCCCCGCTCTTTGTCCAGTTCCATTGGGAGAACTCAAGTCGTGGTGACGCGTGGGAGTTTCACCAGAGCACAGTCGAAGAGTCGATGTACTGGGGTGGATGTGAGCGCATCGTCTTGTACGAGAAGGGCAATGGACGAATGCGCGCACTTGCTGCTGCGCAAGACAGAGATAGGGGCCGAGACCGACAGGGAGCTCCGGTCTGGAGCAAGCGTGGCGTGGCAGTAGGTCTGATGCGAGAACTCCCCCGCGCGCTGTACAGCGGTACCAAGTTTGATAACAACATGAGCGCGGTCGTCCCCTATGACCAGGAGCATTTGCCCGCGCTCTGGTCCTTCTGTTCGTCGGCCGACTTTAGCGAAGCCGTCCGGCGCATCGACCAAAAACTGAATGTCACCAATGCCACGCTGGTTAAGGTTCCCTTTGACCTGGCCCATTGGCAACGAGTCGCCGCAGAGCGCTACCCCAATGGCCTGCCCAAGCCGTACTCCGACGACCCCACGCAATGGCTATTCCACGGCCACCCGCAGCCGGCTACTGACCCGCTGCAAGTTGCCGTCGCCCGCCTGGCCGGCTACCGCTGGCCGGCCGAGACCGACACAGCGATGGAACTGGCCGACGAGGCCCGCGCCTGGATTGCCCGCTGCGAGAAGCTGGCGGAGCACACCGTCGACGACGGCATCGTCTGCCTACCCTCGGTGCGCGGCGAGGCGCCTGCGCATGACCGACTGCTCAAGCTGCTGATTGCTGCCTGGGAGACTGTCCAGCCCGGCAGCTGGAAGCCAGCCGTGCTCGATAAGCTGCTGGCCGATGCCGACTGCGCCGGAATAGGCCTGGACGTCTGGCTGCGCGAGAAGTTCTTCGAGCAGCACGCCAAGCGCTTCCATCACCGCCCCTTCATCTGGCATGTGTGGGACGGTCTGAAGGATGGCTTCGCTGCGCTGGTGAACTATCACCAGCTCGACCACAAGAAGCTGGAGCGCCTCATCCACACCTACGTGGGCGACTGGATACGCCAGCAGGAGGCCGGCGTGCGTGATGGCATCGACGGCGCACAGCAGCGCCTAGCGGCTGCCCAAGACCTGAAGCGCCGCTTGGAGCTCATCCTCGAAGGCGAGTCTGACGGCAAGACCGGCTACGACATCTTCGTGCGCTGGAAGGCCCTGCACGAACAACCTATCGGCTGGAACCCCGACCTCAACGACGGCGTGCGCCTGAACATCCGCCCCTTCATGACCGCCGAGGTCCTGCGTCACAACAAGAAGCCCAAGCTCAACATCACCTGGGACAAGGACCGCGGCAAGGATGTCGAGAGCGCGCCGTGGTTCAAGGTATTCGGTGGTGACCGCATCAATGACCATCACCTCACGTTGGCTGAAAAACTGGCTGTCAAAGGAGACCGTCCATGATGCTTAAGGAAATCGAGTTGGTGAACTTTCGGGGCATCAAAGAGATGTCTCTGACGTTCAGCAAGCAGACGACCGCGGTTCTAGGCGTCAATGGTGTCGGCAAGTCCTCGGTGCTTGATGCGCTTGCGATAGCTCTTTCGAACATGACGGAGCGCATCGTTGGGCAGGCCGCGCGTGCTCGAAGAATCTCGCCTGACGACATCAAGAGCGGCGAGGACTTCGCCCGCCTGAAGGTCTCAGTCAATTTGGAGGCTGACGAGCGAACGACCTGGGCCATTGCGCTGAAGAGACATAAGAAGACGCCGAAGGATTCCGCCGAGCAGGGCAGCGACCTTGACGCGCTGAATGCTCAGACGAGCCTGTTGAATGGACGGTTGCTCTATCGGGAATCGAACGGGCTGCCCATCAATCTCCCTCTCGCGGTTTACTACGACGTCCACCGCGCAGTGCTTGATGTGCCTCTACGGGTTCGAGGAGCCATCAAGAACACTCCACGAGAGGCGTATCACGACGCGCTAGGCCATGGCGGCACGGACTTCCGGGGCTTCTTCGCCTGGTTTCGAGACCGCGAGGATGCAGAGAACGAACGCGTCCGCGACGACCCCACATACACAGACCGGGACCTCAAGGCAGTACGCGATGCCATTGAGAGCTTCACCAAGTTCACTGAACTGCGGATTAGACGCAAGCCAACCCTGCGAATGACCGTCAAGAAGGGTAAAACCGAGTTCAACGTCCTGCAACTATCCGACGGCGAGAAGTGTCTGCTCGCCCTGGTCGGCGACCTCGCACGCCGCCTCAGCCTGCTGAATACGGAAAGGGCCAACCCGCTTGAAGGCGCCGGAATCGTCTTGATAGACGAGATTGACCTGCACCTTCACCCGAAATGGCAACGAACTGTCGTGTCATCTCTGGAGAGAGTATTCCCCAGCTGCCAGTTCGTCATTTCCACGCACTCGCCTCAAGTCGTTGGAGAGCTCGCCCCCGAGTCCGTGATGCTTCTCCGTGACGGCCGTCTGCTCGGCCATGCCGAACGTACCCTCGGCTTGAGCAGTGGAGAAGTTCTCGAGGAACTGATGGAAGGTGATGCTCGGAACACGATAGTGGACGCCGAGCTTTCTAGGATTCGCACGCTTCTCGACAACGACGACGTTTCGCAAGCACAGACAGCGCTCTCGGACTTGCAGAACAAAGTTGGCGACCTACCCGAGGTGCTGGAACTCCAAGCCGCCGCTGACAGCCTCAAATGGCTGGAGGAAGACGGCGCATGAGACACATCAACAAGAGGGGGCAGCCAGAGGAACTGATTCGATGGCGTGCCGACAATGCCGCCTCGCCTCAGAACCTTGTGTATGGGGGAGGAAACTTCCCTGGAGAGGCTGTTCGAGGGAGCCTGTTGGCGGAGCAGCTTCATCTGTGCGCGTACACGCTTCGTCAGCTGAAAACAGCCGCGGCTTGCGAAGCCGACGCGAAAGACACTCGGTCATCCTGTCACATCGAACACCTGTTGCCACAGTGCCGAAAGGTCCCTGGTGAAGACATCGACTACGGGAACATGGTCGCTTGCTATCCGCCCAGTCAATCGAAAGTGGCATGCGAGTTCGGTGCCCACGCGAAGGCGAGCTTCGACCCAGCTAAGGAGAACAACTTCGTCTCGCCCGTGCTTGAGGCCGCAGAAGCCCACTTCAAATTCGACGAGCATGGCAGGGTCACGGGGCGCACGGCAAACGGCAGCAAAACCGTCGAGGTTCTCAAGCTGAACCACAAGACGCTGGTGCATGACCGTGCTGCAATCATCAAGGGAGCACTTTACCCAAAAGGAGCGAAGTTGTCCGCTCAGGCTGCTCGCCGCTTGGCCGTAGAGGTCATGCAGCCAGATGGGCAGCAGCGTCTGCCAGCCTACTGTGTTGCCATTGCCCAAAGCGCGCTGCGCCATGCTGAGCGTGAAGAACGGAGACGTCGGCGGATGAGAGGTCAGCAATGAAGCAGGAAGAACACGTCTCGCTGGCCCGGGCACTAGTCACGGCCATCCAAACCGTAGCCAAGGGCAACCCTCACACAGCGGCGCCAACCGCCGCTGTTCTTTGGCCCGACAAGGACCGCCACTGGGAGCCGGCCATCGGACTCTTGCGGCAGGCCATGCCCAACCTGCTGACGTTGGACACCTACGACGTTGAGCGCCACTCCGGCCCGGCCATCTGGTTGAAGTGCGCGATGGCAGGGCTTGTGCCTGAGGTGCAGGTGAATGATGTGCCGGTCGTATACCTACCCGGCGTCAGCCGGGCAGAGCTGCGCGCCATCGAATCTTGTCCACGCGACCTTCAGCCGCTCGCAGAGTTGCAGTACCGCGGCGTGTTCTGGAGCCAAGCGAACGCGAAGGACTGGACGGTCAGCGCTTTCCTTGCGTCAAAGAACGGTGGCCTTGGTCTAGACGTCGCCCAGGACAAGGCGACGCTGGAAGCGCTAGGCCAGGCTCTGCGGGCAGGCGTGCTACTCGAACGGCCGCTGGTCGAGCTTCAAGGGCGTGCCATCAACGCGGAATGGCTGCTGAGCTTGCTGGCACCGAATCCCACCAGAGACCTGCTGCAATGGATGAACGCGCCCGACGAAACACGCCAGCAATGGGGCGACGTGCTGTGGGATGTGTTCAAGAAACGCTGCAAATCCGACTTCAGCTTCGACCCAGTGGCCGACGGCGTTCTGATGGCTGCCGAGCGCCTGGCCAGAGGAGAAGGCAAGTGGGCGGCAGTTGCGATGCTGTACCGTGACTCGTTCGCCAGCTTCCCAAACATCTATCCGTTGGTGGCCAAGGTCCAGCCGCCGCAACTGGGACTATTCCCGGACGAGAAGCAACTGGCCGGCTACCCACAGGTCAACGAGGAAAGCGAAAACACCCTGCGCTATGCCTTGGCAGCCTGCGCGAGCTTGGATGCGGCGCAGGCGCGTTCAGCGGTTGCCGCAGCAGAGAAGGAGCATGGCTCCCGCCGCGGCTGGCTGTGGGCTCGAATGGGGCGGTCGCCGCTCGCAGCCGCGCTGGAGCATCTGGCAGAAGTTGCCCAGAGAAGCGCAACTCTGCCCATCGGACAGACACCTGCAGAACTGGCAACCAGCTACCAGCAGTCAGGGTGGCAAGTCGACCTAGCTGCACTGAAAGCTCTAGGCTGCGTCCAGGCCAAGAGCGATGCGGAACCCGTTGGGGCGGCCTTGCGTGCGATGTACCTCCCCTGGTTAGAGGAATCTGCCAAGAGGTTGCAAGAGGCGGTCAAGGGCGCGGGTGGCTTGAAGGTACTGCCAGCTCAGGACGACGGAACGCTCGCGGAGGGGACCTGCACGGTTTTTGTCGACGGCCTGCGGTATGACGTCGCCCGACTGCTGGAGCAGCGCCTTGCGTCGCTGGGCACAACAAGCCTCAAAGCCAATTGGACGAGCATGCCCTCGGTCACGGCATCTGGAAAGGCGTGGTGCTCGCCCGTGGCGAGCTTCATTGCCGGCACAACTGAAGATGTCGACTTCGAACCCAGGGTGACCGCCGATGGCAAGCCGCTCTCGGGCCACAACTTCCGTAAGCTGCTGGCCGAAAAAGGTGTGGCACCTCTGCAGAAGCACGAAACAGGTGACCCGCAAGGTCGCGCCTGGACCGAGGCTGGTGACCTGGACCACTATGGGCACGAACACGGTGTCCGCCTAGCGCGAGATATGACGACCCAGCTAGACCAGGTCTTTGAGCGAATCACCGAGCTGGCCGACGCCGGCTGGAAGCGCATCCGCGTTGTGACCGACCACGGCTGGCTATTGGTGCCTGGTGGGCTGCCGAAGTCTGAACTGGCCAAGCACCAAGCCGAGACGCGGTGGGGACGCTGCGCCGTCCTTAAGGACAGCGCCCATGGCACACCGCTGACATTCGGGTGGGACTGGTGCAAAGACGTGCAGGTAGCGTACGCGCCCGGGGTGACCAACTTCATGGCGGGCGCAGACTACGCGCACGGCGGCATCAGCCTGCAGGAGTGCCTGGTCCCCGTCCTGCAACTGGAGTGCGCCGGCACGGCTGCTGCAGGAGCTGCCGTGACGATTCAGTCGGTCACGTGGAAGGGCCTGCGCTGCTCGGTGGTGGTGGCCGGCGCCTCCGCGGCGCAGCGCGTGGACATTCGAACCAAAGCGGCACTGGCCTCCAGTTCGCTGGCAGTGAGCAAGCCGTTGGACGGCGGTAAGGCTAGCCTGGCGGTGGCGGATGATGAGCAGATAGGCGCGGCAGCCGTGGTAGTGGTGCTTGGAGCTGACGGCGAGGTCTTGCAGAAGCAAGCAACCACGGTAGGAGAAAAGTGATGATGCAACTCGATGAACTGGACCGCAAGGCTACGGCCACTTACGAGGGCTACGTGGTGCGCAAGGACCTGGTCCGCACCTTCAGCCGCCAGTTCCCGGTGCCGACCTACGTGGTCGAGTTCCTGCTTGGCCGCTATTGCGCCACGACGGACGAGACCGAAATCCAGGAAGGCCTGGACATCGTGCAGCGGCAGTTGGGCTCGCGCACGGTCAAGGCGGGCGAGGAGGAGCTGTTCAAAGCACGCGCGCGTGAATCCGGCTCCGTGAAAATCATCGACATCATCACGGCTCGGCTTGACTCCAAGACCGACTCCTACGTCGCTACCTTGCCCAGCCTGCGGTTGAACGACGTTCGGCTGACGCCAGAGATGGTCAAGGACAATGAGCGCATGCTAACCGGCGGCTTTTACGCCGAGGTCACGCTGGGGTATGACGCCTCCATTGCCCAGGAAAAGGGTGGGCGCCCCTTCGGCGTTGATGCGCTGCGAGCTATCCAGCTGTCGAAGCGCGAGGTTCTGGACGTCTTGGCCAAGGGCCGAGAGCAGTTTTCAACCCAGGAGTGGCGGGACCTGCTGCTGCGCAGCGTCGGGTTCGAGCCAGAGACCTTGTCCGAGCGGGCCAAGGATGCGCTGCTGCTGCGCATGGTTCCCTTCGTTGAGCGTAACTACAACCTGGTTGAACTAGGTCCGCGCGGCACTGGCAAGTCGCACCTCTTCCAGCAGGTGTCTCCGTATGCACACCTCATCTCCGGTGGCAAAGCTACGGTGGCGCGCATGTTCGTTAACAACGCCAGTGGTCAGCGTGGTCTTGTATGCCAGTACGACGTGGTCTGCTTCGACGAGGTGTCCGGCGTGTCCTTTGACCAGAAGGATGGCGTAAACATCATGAAGGGCTACATGGAGAGCGGTGAGTTCTCACGTGGCAAGGAGAGCATCCGCGCCGACGGTTCCATCGTGCTGGTAGGCAACTTCGATGTCGACGTCGAACATCAGCAGCGTATCGGTCATCTTTTCGGGCCTCTCCCCGCGGAAATGCGGGACGACACTGCGTTCATGGACCGCATCCACTGCTTCCTGCCTGGCTGGGACGTCCCCAAGCTCAACCCGGCGCTGTTCACTGCTCACTTCGGTTTAGTAAGTGACTTCCTTTCGGAATGCTTCACTCAACTGCGTAACCAAAGCCGAGTCTCTACGCTTCAAAACAGGGTCTACTGGGGCGGCGCTCTCTCGGGCCGAGACCTTAACGGCGTCAATAAGACTGTCAGCGGCCTCCTTAAATTGCTATATCCGAATGCAGAGACCTCTGTTAGCGACGAAGACTTGGAGTGGGCGGTGCGTTTGGCTCTGGAGGTGCGACGCCGAGTCAAGGAACAACAGAAGCGAATCGGGGCAGCCGAGTTCCGCAATACCCACTTCAGCTACACCATCGGGACAGAAGGTGTCGAGAAATTTGTGAGCACCCCAGAGCTTCAGAGCCAAGGAGGAATTGGCGATGAACCGCTCGAATGTGGGCAAATTTGGACTCTAAGCCCAGGCGGGCAGGATGAGCATCCGGGACTTTTCCGCCTAGAGGTTACTGAAGGGCGTGGCAGCGGCGTGAAAGTTCTCAACAACCCTGTACCAGCCCCATTCAAGGAGTCGATTCGTTATGCGGAGCAGAATTTGTATGCTCGCTCACAACAATTGGTGGGGGATAGAGACCCGCGGTCGCACGAATTTTCCGTGCAATTGCGTGGTTTCGATGCCGCAAAATCTGGCGCTAAGACTGGCGTGGCTTCGCTCATCGCCTTGTCTAGCGCGTTACTGAAAAAATCAGTACGCGGCGGCCTCGTTGTAGTTGGGGAAGTGACTCTAGGCGGCACCATAGAACCTATCCATAACGCAGTGACATTGGCCGAAATCGCTGTTGAAAAAGGGGCCAAATCGTTATTACTTCCGGTGTCCTGCCGACGACAGCTGTTCGACCTATCTGATGAGATGGCAACGAAGCTAGATATCGAGTTTTATCAGGACGGGCGCGATGCGTTGTTGAAGGCGATAGCAGATTGACTGCGCCTCCCTGGCTGGCCCTAGGATGAAGGAGCCTCTACCAGCTCGCGGTAAAAAAGAGGTAACGGCATCCATGAGCCATTTTCCCAGTTTCAGCTCTAGGACATGAGCCCCGGGACTTCCTACCCTGATGGTCGAGCTCTGGGCACCTCAGCGTGCTGCCAGCGCGTAAAGTGGCATGGCACCACCACACGCAAGGCAAATCACCACGACCTTGCTGGCAGCCCACCAGCGTCTAAACGGCGTCAAGCAGTCGCAGACCGCAACACCGGACTGCCATGCAGTGATAGGCGAGTACCCGAACATATCCACCTGCCACGAACAAGGTTCGAGGGATGCTGAAAGGGTAATGAGTTATAGAAGAAGCTCGTTATAACAAGTCAGCCCTCTCCCCTTGAGCTGATTTAAAAACTGAATGCGTAGGTCCGGGTCCGACGCCAACTGCTTCCGAATACCGGATAAGAAGGCGTCCCGCTGAAGGCGCAGGCTATCGAGCTTAGCTTGAATCGCCATGTCTACCTCAGGGTCCGAATGAGGAGTTTTACGGTCGAACAAAGGTAGTTTATGGTCTTCAACCTTAGCATCTTCGTCCTCATCTCGACTGACCAGTGCCTCCACCTCCTCGTAGGCTGTTCGGAAATGAGCATCTTGGAGCTTTATGGCAAGTTCAAGTTCAGACTTGGCCCTGGCTAGAGTTCCTTCGAGTAATAGCCTTTCCGAATAGAGACTGAGCTCGAGTTTCGAAGTCGCCTCCTGCAACGCTCTCGCTCGACCAACCGATGCGTTTACAGCCTCCACTCCGTCGGCCACTGCTCGCAATGCTCCATTGATTTTCTGGAGGATGCCGGGCGAAGATGTCTGCTGTCCAGCCCGCTGCGCGCGCGTACCACCAGGCTTGTCAAAACTGAGCGACGGCGTCCTAGCTAATATGCCCTCTCGCCCCTCACCGACAGTTTTGGCCTTGAGCGGGCCTAGTGTATTCGCTTGACCAACAGAGCTTGTAGCAGTCGCTTTCTGCTTCGCCAACCGGTCTTGCAGCAAAGATAAAACCGTACCGATATCGTTCAAGGGAGGACGGGGAGTCTGCGCAGGGCCGATAGCGGAAAGCCTCATCTTTGGCTGACTCAATGGCGCGACTTGCGCTCCCGAAGCCTCCCCAGCTCCATTCGGCTTGTATTTGCACGACGGAAAGTTGGAGCATGATAGGAAGTTACCGTGACGGCCCGACCTCGTCACGAATACACCTTGTTTGCATGCGGGGCAATTGCGCTCCTCAATCACCTCGTCGCGCATATTAGTAACCGCAACGGCTCCATCTGCTCTCAACTCTTCGAGAAAGGTCGACCGTTTACCTCGAACCGTAAACATAGCCACGCCGCGCCGCGCCCGCGTCAAGGCAACGTAGAACAAGCGGCGCTCTTCGCCTAGAGGATAGGAGTCGCCTGCGGGCATTGCCAACGCAAGTACGGGGTCATCCGCACGCGTGCTCGGAAAACTTCTCCCGCGCATTACGCTGAGCATTTCTGGAAGTATGACGTAGTCCGCTTCGCTACCCTTTGACCGATGAATCGTGTGAAACGACACGTCTAACCACTTCAAGAAGGGTGTCGAACGAGCAGGCACATACTGCTTTTCCGCCCTGTAGCGGCCCAAAATATAGACTGACACCTTTCCGTCTCGGCCAGGCGGAACCACCCCATCTTGAACGGCCCGACCTAGGTTACTGAGGAACTCGTGAACGGCATCCATCAGCTCATTCTTATCATCGACCTGAATCGCCTGGAGGACGGGGCCCGATGCCGGAGTCTTCGAAGTCACCCTTTTGCGAAGCTGAGCTGGGTTTTTCGATACGAAGTGACTGGACACATCACACAGCGCTTGCGGACAGCGAAACGTCTGCTCGAGCTTAAGAATTTTTCCATCTCTAAACCATTCACGAAATCCGGTCATAACCGAAACGTCGGCGCCCGCAAATCTGTTGATAGACTGCCAGTCATCGCCGACGGCAAAGAGGAATCGACCTGGCCGCTTCACCAACGCGCGGCACAGCCTCGCCCGTGCACGCGAAGCATCCTGGAACTCGTCCGCCATCACCAACTCGTATGGTGCGACATACCGGTCTTTCTCCAAGTACGCAGCAGCAACATTCAGCATATCCTCGAAGTCGATTCCACCCTCTGCACGCAGTGCGGCATCCCACCCCTTGATAACAGGTTCGATGATGTCCAAGAACATCTGATGCCGGAATTTGAAGCAATCCTTGGGCATCGAATCTAGAAGAGCACGCAATGCCTCCATCGTCATCGAATTGCTCTTGACATGAGAAATGAACGTGCGCACTAGACCTATCAGGTCGGAAGGCGTCATCGGCGCCTTCCCACCCAGCGGAATTTTCCGGTCAGGGTTAGGGTCGAGTGCAATCCCACGGCTCGTGAGTTCATGTTCCAAGTGTGTGAATGCTGCACCCACGCGGATTTGGTGCGACGTAGTTTCAACTAGCGAAGTCCCGCGCTCGCTGTGTAGCCGTCGCTTCCACTCAACCCCGGACACATAATCAGCGAAGTGGGGAGGCGCATTGCCCTGCTCGTCGAGGGCAAAATGCTCGTGGTAAAGGTCTATCCCTGGATAGTAGAAATCAGGCCGGTATTGCCGGTGCTCTGAATCCGCGGTCTTGAACTTGTATTGGCTCTCGTACTGGTACTCTACTCCGTTATAGAACAGCCAATTCGCTATAGTCGCCTCTTCTTGGCTGCGCACTCGTTTGCCATCGACAGTCAACGTCCGGCCGGTCCCCTCAGCATCCCATACGTCGGCGGAGCTACCACTTCCGAACTTTGGCAGGTCTCTCCCAAAAACAAATCGAAAGAGGTCCCATTTGGTCCGAAAACATGGGTTGCTGTCCTTGAGCTGGTCGACAATCTCGGTGAGCTTCTGGCATCCCGCGATGGCGTCGGTTGCCCAATCGGGGACATCTGGCTTTTCTCCTGTAGCCTTGCCGATGATGTTTAGACCTAACGAGTGGAACGTAGCAGTTTCGACCGAAACACCTTGCATACCTAGGCGCTCAAACGACCGGTGAGCCCGCTCTGCGAGCTCTTCCGCTGCCGACTTATTGAATGCAAGCATGACAATTTGGCTCGGTAGCACAAAGCCACGGTGCACAGCATAAGCGGCCTTCGCCACCATTATTGACGTCTTCCCGGACCCAGCAGACGCCACGGTTTGCACGCGATTGTCAAAGCAGATTACGGCCCTTGCTTGCTCTTCCGTCAGAGGTTTGCTTTCAACGGTGTCGAATAGGCTTTTGCAGTGCTCCAGCTCGGATATCGTATGCTGCTCATTGAATGCGCTCCAAGCAGCTCGATGGTCCTCCGCCCAATGTGCCAGCGTTGCAGACACTGACTGAACGACATGCCCAAACCGAGCCTGCACCTCGTGTTTCTTCAAGCGTCGGTTGATGGCTTGCAAGTCTACGACTGGACGAACTCTTTCAAGTTCACGCTGCGTCTCGGAGGTGAACCAGCGCCGCACTTCGCGGGCGGTGCTTTCTCGTGCCGATTTGTCGCGCAGCCAAGCTTCCATCTCAGCCTGGGCCTGCTGGAGAAAGGCAACGTCTTCGCGTAAACGCTTTTGCGCCAACGCCGCATCGCGCGCTGCGTTCAACGTTTCCATCTCACCATTGGGGAGACCGTCGACCCTCAGCTCGCTAGGACGCCCTGGGTGCAGAGTAAAGTCCGACCAGAAATATCCGCGAGTAAAGCGGTAGGCCGTTTCTTCTTCTATGTTGACCCGGTAAATTTGACCAGTGATGGTCAGTTGAAACTGCGCATCTTGGATGCGCAACACCCAATCTGGTGACCCAGTGAGATACCGCCCCCAAAGACTGGGGCTCCACTCGTTAACCATTCCACGGCCCTTCGATATGTAATGAAACGTCGTTGGCGCGTGTCACCGCAACAACCAGCATAAATAGTAACTCACTGTAATACGGGCAGAAGATGGCCTGAAGACCGTGTGCATCCGGACTTTCCCTGCGGAAACGATATCTGCATAGCGTCGACAATTTTTGGTCGAAAGCGAACTTGCACAAATGCCTCAGTCAAATGACGATTTCAGCAATCTGAGTAGAAAAACACGCCATAGCGTGCCACTAACAATGTTTCATATGGCAACATATAGGAATACTAGCGGCTTGCTAGTGTCCTGCTGAGATAAATGTAAGAGCCAATCGAATATCTGAAATTGTCAGGATTCGAGTTGAGCCGCGTTGCAATGCGGCGCAACGCAACGGCATCTGACCGCGAGATATGCCGTCTGGCCCACGTGGTTGACCTCCGCTTGACGCTGGCAGACAGACAAGCATCGCGCCCGAAGTCGTTTGACCGGCGCAAAGGAGAGCAACTCAGTGGAAATTCGCCTCATTGAGAAGGCCGGGGTGCCAGCGTCGGAAATTGACGCTCTTCAGCGCATTCAGAAGGTATTCGACGCCTCGAAGTTCACTAAAGAGTGGCGTGGCTATGCTTCCTTCAAACTACCGCGTGGTGGTCCCGGTGCAGGAGACGACGACTTTGACCTCGTACTCGTCACGAATACGCATATCATCGTTCTAGAGTTGAAGAACTGGCGCGGCAACAAACTCAAGGCGCGAGGAGGAAATTGGTATGTTGACGGCCAACCCCGCGGCCGCTCTCCTGTTCCACTGGTCAACCTGAAAGCGAAGCGCCTCGGTACGACGTTGGAGACCCGCGTTGGAGCAGCCAAAAGACCTTGGGTGTTGTCTTTTGTAGTACTAACCGGGAGCATCAAAGAGCTCGACTTCTCAGAGGAACCGGGAGAAGCCAAGTCGACTCTCTCATTGGAAGCATTATTGGCTTGGTCGCAAGAGGCAAAGTATCGACAATGCATAAGTCAGCCATCGCGCATCAATCCTCTCGGCTTCTTGACTGCATACGACCTGTTCTTTGAAGGACAGAAGGGTCGGCCGGCTGGCTTCAATATCCATGGCTATCGCCCTGAAGCGCAAGCGCTTTGGGAACATCCGAAGAAGCTCTATGCAGAATTCCGAGCTAAAGAGACGCAGGACCCGGACAAGCTTGCCTTGCTTCGTCAATGGGATTTTGGTGCGTTGGGCAGCGAGCTCATAGGTGAGGGTGAGCGTGGATTCATCGGCCTCCGTGAGCAGCGCGTCTTCGAGCACGTAGAACCCCGGAACGAAGAACTTTCACGTAGCCTGCTACGGCCTATAGCTCGAATGGCAGAGGCCGACGTCACACGTGACTTTGCTGAACTCTATGCACTGCCACCCAAGGTGACGCGGCTCAGCGAATTTGTTAACTCCGGCTTACCCAAACTCACCTCGCCGGAACGTATCGTTCTGGTCAAAGCGATGCTGCAGCGGTTCGCTGATTTGCATGACCTAAACGTCGCTCATCGCGATATTGGTGCTCATTGCCTGTGGGTCGAACGCCCGGCCAAGGTGGTTATCTCCGGCTTCCCTGCGGCTTATTATCCCACTATGACTACCATGGGCGCGTTCCGAGAACGCGTGCAAGTGGAGCGCTCTAATCTGCCGGAGGATGCCAATCAGTTAGAAGCGGCGACTCCCTTCAGACGCGACATCTATATGCTCGGCGTACTGGCACATTTGATATTGCATGGCGAACGCCCTGCCCGCATAGACGGACACTATGTGTGGGAATCGCGGGCATCGGATGCGTTCGACGGAGCGCTAGACACAGTACTGAAAAAGGCGCTTTCCCGCGAACCGAAGGACCGCTTCGAAACAGCGCGCGAAATGCTAGAAGCCCTGAACGAGGCCTCCAAAGGCGACAACGAACAGGTCATCGACCTTGCTGCGTTCGACGTCTATCGCGCCAAAAGTCGAGTGCGCGACTATCCTGAGGAAGGAGAGCCGCTCATTGACGACGATGACTTACTTGCCTTTCGCAGCACATTCGAAGGTGAACCGGTTCTGGTCAAAGAATGGCATGGCGTCGAACCCGACCTCAAACACCCAGACCAAGCCATTCGCCTACTATCATTCTTAGAACGGGCTCGCAACCTGCGGGCCGCAGCGCTGCCGGGCGTTGCTACAGTTCTTGATAGCGGATTGAGCAGACGCAGTCTGCTGGTGGTGCAACACTGGGTGGAAGGAGAGACGCTGACGGAATGGTTGACTCAACCTCAGGAACGGGAAGCTAGACTGAGAATCGCGCGCGAGCTGACTAGCACCCTGGCTCAGATGCATGAGTTCGAATGGCCACACGGGGACATAAAGCCCGACAACATCATCATCACGCCTGATGGCCAACCTGTCTACGTCGATATGTTGGATTTCAGAAGGACCTCTGGCGACGTCTACTCCACCGCATACCTGCCCCCAGACTATAAGACGCTTTCTCCCCTGGGTAGGGACCGATACTCCCTGGCAGCAGTGCTGAACGAACTGCTGATACAAGGACAAGAGCAAGGTAGTTTGTTGGGACTCGAGCGGGTACAGGAGGAGATTCAGCAACTACTCACACAACGTCAAGTCTCGGCGCTTGAGCCGCTGCAGAGTGCTTTGGACGGCAAGGGGCAATCAACAGAGCTTCCTGACGTAGAACCCTATCGTGTCACCATTCGAGGATTACGGAATACCGGAGTGCCTCCGGGAGAATTGCTTGGGGACAACGGATACTTTTATCTTTCGATAGAAAACTCTCGGAAGAACCACGGCTCCCGCTTGATTCATCTGACAGGCGCAACCGCCAAGATGACAGTGGAGTGGGAGACCGCAAAGCGCCGCTCGTCGTGGGTAACCGTCAAACCGATAGATTTGACTCAGCTCATCTGGGCACAGGAAAAATGTCTCGGGCGAATCCGTGCAAGGCTCGTCATATCCGAGGGAGTCAGAAACGACGCCGCTGACCTAGAGCCATCATTGGAACTGTGGGATGAGCAGTTTAGCGACGAAGCGGCACAAGAAGCGGAAGAATCGCTCGATAGTGATACAACCACCGAAAATATTGCATCTTCTCAGGCCGACGACAATGAAGAACAGCTTGCTCTGGCCAAAGGTCCGAAGCTCGACATTGACGTCAAGGAACTTTGGCAGGCTTTACTCTCAGCAGAGGAAGAATCTCTGCCTGTCGCAACCGTTACGAGCGAAGCACGGCGCAATCCTCAACGCGGACACCAAATACTGCTGCCTTGCGCTCTCGATGGCGCGGGATTTGACCCCGACATCGATGACCGGACTTGGGTTGAAAGGCTAAATGGCGAAGGCCAATGGCGTCGTTGCGGAGACCTGGAGCTGAGAGACACATCTCTCGGTGCCAACGCCGAACTTGCTATAGAGCGCTGGAACGGCAAACCAGCCAAAGTCGGAGAGAAGCTGAGACTGCGCACCAATATGGAAAGCGCGTCGTTGACGCGCAGAGCCGCGGCGGTCGACCGCATCATCGAGGGACGCTCCGTCGTGCCGGACTTGCTGGATTTCTTCCAGCCCGGCGACACACAGCCATTTCCGATGGAGTTCCATCGCCCCTCCGAAGAAGCATTGGATGCATACACGCAAGGCAACAAGAGCTTGAACGAGAGCCAGAAAGAGGCCTTCCGCAAGGCACTACAGTACGGCCCCCTGAGCTTACTTCAAGGGCCGCCAGGCACTGGCAAAACCTGGTTCATCGCGTCCCTGTTGCACTATCTCGTGACCAAAGAGGGGGCGCGCCGAATACTAGTGGTAAGCCAGGCACACGAGGCCGTAAATAACGCGCTGGAAAAAGCTCTGGAGTTATTTGAAGGCAAAGGGGAAGTGTTCGATGCCGTGCGGCTGGGCCACGAGTCTGTTGTGTCTGACACTATCCGTCACCTCCATTCCTCGTCCATCGAACAGTCCTATCGCGAGAGCTTCAAGGCAGAGTACAAGGAGCGCGTTGTTCGCCTGGGCACTGAGATGGGACTCCCAGCGACCTTCGCTTCCGCTGCGGTGCAATTACACGTGAGCGTGGGGCGGCTGATTAACCAAATATCGGCATTGGCAGTGGACAAACCAGAGCCCCCGTCCGGAACGGGCAACGGCCATGACCAGGAGCCGCCCAGTGAAGACCCAGCGGTGCACCGGGGACGGCAACTGATGGAGGCGCTATTCGACATCTGCAGTCGCGACTATCAGTACGACATCGGTGAAAAACAACTCGGCGAAGTGCTGGATGACCTCTACGCACAGTTGGCTGACTTGCACGAGATTCAATCGCCACAAGCGGTAGAGCGCCTTCGTCGCCTGCTGATGATGTCTGATGACTGGCTCAAAACTCTTGGCGAACCTGCAGCGAACTTTGTTGAGTTCTTGGCAAAATCACGAACTATTGTTGCTGGGACGCTGGTCGGCATCGGTCGCCGTGCAGCTGGCGTCATACAGAACATGTATGACTGGGTAGTTATCGATGAGGCTGGACGCGCCGCTCCGAGTGAGCTGGCTGTAGCAATGCAAACAGGACGACGAATTTTGCTGGTAGGCGACCACAAACAATTGCCTCCAACGTTCGAACAAGATGTGCGCAACACCGTATCCAAGAAGCTGGGCTACGCCACCGAATCCCGCGCCTTTGCTAGCGACTTTGAGCGCGTCTTTGATTCTCCTTATGGCCTCACTGTTGGCGCCACGTTAAAGGAGCAGTACAGGATGGCGCCTACCATCGGGGAACTGGTGTCGGAGGTATTCTACGGCGGACAATTGGCAACAGGTCGCGGCGCTTCGTGGCTAGATACGAGCTTACTTCCCGCACCGTTGAGGCATGAGGTGTGCTGGGTCGACACCGCATCTCTTGGACGCAGTGCCTCAGAAAGCACCTCACCCGATAAGGTCGATTGCTGGAACGACGTCGAGGCCCGCGTCGTGATGGATGTCCTGCGAGCGTTGCTGCAGAATGCCGCACTCGTTCGAGCCCTGAAAGAAGGGTTGCAGCCTGGCGACCCTATCGTGGGCATCATCTGCATGTATTCAAAGCAGCGCGCGGTCTTGAATCGTCTAAAGAGCGAATCTCGCTGGATTCCAGCGGACCTGCGCCGATTGGTCAAGATAGACACGGTTGACAGCTACCAGGGCAAAGAGAATCGTATCGTGATTCTCTCGACCGTTCGCAATAACCCCCAACAGAACCCCGGCTTCCTGCGAAGCCCGAACCGCATTAACGTTGCGATGTCACGAGCGATGGAACGCCTCGTGGTCGTAGGAGCCACTCCCATGTGGAAAGGCAAGAATGAGAACACCCCGCTGGGTCAAGTGCTAAAGAAGATTGAATCATTGCGTGGCGCAGACCGAGCCGCCATCGCCAAGGCACAGGAGTTCAGGGCATGAGCATCGACCAAGCCCTCTTCAACAGAATCACCTTTGCTCTGCCCGTGCAGCCGTTTAAGGTCACCGCCTTCATCTCTACAGAAGAGCGACTGCCAGCGGTAACGGAGTTTGTACTGCGACTTCTACACACATGCGGACAAGTGTCGCTCTCGGCGTTTCGTCAGTATTTCGGATTCTCCGAAGCAGAGGCTCTAGCAGTCGTCGAGACGTTGGACCGTCAAGGTTACGTGACACTGACAGAAGATGAACTAACACTCAGCGAGGATATGCGACAGCGTTTCGAAGCATCGCCCGACAATTACCCATGGGTGAGCAAGCTGAAGCGTCGCACCGACGTGGTATTTTTTGACCTCTTGTCCTTCTCGGTGCTTGGGCGGGTAGACTTCGCGTTCGCGACGGCCAACTGGGTGAAACTAAATCCACCACCCGCAATGGTCGGGAACAGTATAGAGCAGGCGCGTCGAGCGTATCGCGAGAGCTTTGTGCGCATCGAACGGGCTACTGCTCGCGCTCGCGGCGAGGAGCGTGAGCGCTCCTACGGCGTCCACTCAATTGAGAGCATCGACGCGCGCAAGCCCGGGTTTATTCCTCTGACTGTGAGCCTAGAAGTCGATGCGAAGAACACGGTGACAGTTAAGCTGCCACACGAATTTGAAGCTGGGGCGAGCTTGGACCTGTTGTCAGAGTTTCGAGAAGGAGTGGCGGCCACGCTGGAGGCCGGTACTCACAATGGTGAAGACGGGTTGCAGAATTTTCTGGACATGTTCGGGCTGGACTTCCTCCGACCGTATGCGCCGGCAGCGGAGCTAAATGCACACAAATTGGCGGTCGACATAGAACGCGGATTAGATTCGCCTGCAGGAATTCAACCCATGTTTGGTGGCTTATACCTCCAAAGAAACCGTAATGTGGTGCTCGACCAGATTCATGAGGCTCGAGTCAGCCGCCGGGGAAAGCCAGTATTTCTTAGCTCCCTCAGTTGGCTTGCGCCAAATTACGCCCTGTGGGGACGCGGCGAGGACTTTAAGCAGTCGGTAGAATCGTTCCGAAAGGCGATTCGGAACACGGGCAAGGGTGACGACCTTTTCATATTCGACAGGGCCGACGAGCGTCAGGAGCACTCTGTAAGGAGCAAGTTTGCCGGCACGGGTCTGGTTGAACTCCACCTACTTAGGCACCAGCCTCCATCCTCAAAATCCTGGCAAGACTGCCTGGAGCTCATTCTGTACCCTGGGCGCTTCGCAGTAGTCATGTTTCACGCGACATCGCCCTCGACCCCAGGCGCCCGCCTCCCATTCGGGTTCTTATCGACACAGCCAAAACATCTACGTATGGTCCATCAACTTATGGTTGATGCTGGAGATGGAAAATACTACGGCGGACGTTGGGCGCCGAGTCGTGATGGAACCCCTAAAAAAATGCAATCACTGTTCGAAGCCTGCACTTCTTTGGCGTACTCTGACATCCAGTTATCGTCTACTTCATGAAGCATTGGTGATGAGGCTTCAGTTAAGACTGATGGTGGTGGCGCCGGCGACTTGCTGCAGGCACATCGACTGACCCTGTCGTGCCTGAGGCCATAAGCTGGCACTTCGTAAAGAAATCAGAAACGCCCAAGAAAACAGAGGATATTTCCTTTTATTTTCATCAACTTAGAAAAAACGACAGATTATGGCTTAGATTTTCGCGAAGCGCCGGGATATGCTTTCATGGCCCCTGGCGTCGAGGCCTGCTCTGCCAGACAACGATGACAACTTATGGTTCATCTGACGCCAATTTTTCCCTAACGCCACACCGGTCCGACTTTCCAGTCGGACCGGTTTTTTCTTTGTGCGGAAGGCAAATCACCCGGTTCCCGCGCCGCGCAATCAGGCTTCCAGCCTGAACTGCGGCAAGGTGATCTCATCCGACACCCGCTCGAAACACACCCGCACCCGGCTGCCTATCCTGACCGCCTCGGGCGGACTGTCGATAATGTTGGCCATCATGCGCACGCCTTCGTCCAGGTCGATCATGGCGACGACATAAGGCACTTTTTCGCTCAGGGCCGCGTTGCTCGGGCGCCGGTTGATGGTGTAGGTGTAGACGGTTCCCTGGCCAGCGGACTCGATCCACTCGATGCTGTCGGACAGGCAGGCCGTGCAGAATTCGCGCGGATAGAATTGGCGCGTCTTGCAGCAGCCGCATTGCTGGACGACCAGGCGGTTTTCCTTCGCCGCATCCCAGTAGGGCTGGGTGATCCGGGTCGGTTGCGGCAGCGGGCGTTGAACTTGGTCCATGGTCAGACTCCGAGGATCAGGGTGGTGTTGCAGGAAAAAACCAGGCCGGGCGCATGCACCAGGGCCAGTTCGGCCTTAGGCAATTGGCGTTCCCCGCATTCCTTGCGCAGTTGATGCACGGCCTCGAGCAGCAGCAGCATGCCGAACTGGCCGGGGTGGTTATAGGACAGGCCGCCGCCCGAGGTATTGATGGGGAAATCGCCCCCCGGCGCCAGGCGTCCGTCCGCCACGAAGGCCCCGCCCTCCCCGCGCTTGCAGAAACCCAGCTCTTCCAGGGACTGGATCACGCCGATGGTGAAGTGATCGTAGATCTGCACCACGTCGATATCGGCGCGCGTGACGCCGGCCATGGCGAGCGCGGCATCCGCCGTCTGCGCCACATTGGTGTCCAGCCAGTCCGCCGTATTGAAGGGCGTGTAATGGTGCGAGAAGGACTCGGCGATGCCCATCACGTAGACCGGCGGCCGCTTGAGCTCGCGGGCACGGGCGGCGGAGGTGATGATAACGGCGCCGCCGGCGTCGGTTACCAGGCAGCAATCGCGCTGGCGCAAGGGATCGGCAATCATTTTGGAAGCCATGACTTCCTCGATCGAGGTGTCCTCGCGACGGTAGGCCTTGGGGTTGAGTTGCGCCCACTTGCGCGCCGCCACCGCCACTTCGGCCAGGTCCTTGTGAGTGGTGCCGTAGCGCTGCATGTGCAGTTGCGCCACCATCGCGTAATAGCCGATGGGGCTCAGCTGCCCATACGGCGTGATGAACTGTCCGCGCGGCAGGCGCATGTCCTCGGGCGTGCCGCCCACCTTGCGCGTGCCGTCCGACAGCTGGGTGCTGCCGTAGGCCACCAGCGCCACCTCGCACATGCCGGCCTCGATGGCGGCCATGGCGTGGCGGATGTGCATGACGCTGGACATGCCGCCCACGCTGGTCGAATCCACATAGCGCGGCCGTATGCCCAGGTATTCCGCCAGATGCAGTCCGGCGAACTTGTCGTCCACGTGCGCGAACACGCCGTCGACGTCCTTGAGCGTCAGCCCGGCATCGCGCAAGGCGCGGGCCGCTGCCTGCGCCTGCAGGTCCAGCGAGGTCATCCCGGGCACTTTCCCCAGGTCGGATTCGGCGGCGCCGACGATGGCGACCGATTTCGATAGATGCTTGCTCATGTAGGGATCTGTTCCTGTCGAAGTCGAAGAAGAAGGTTCAAAGCGTGCGGGCGATCAGCTCGCGCATGACCTCCGAGGCGCCGCCGTAAATCCGGTTGGGCCGCACATCGGTGTAGGCGCGGGCGATGGGGTATTCGCGCATGTAGCCGTAGCCGCCGTGGAACTGCAGCAGGTCGTCGATGGCGCTGGTGGCCTCGGAAGCCCACAGCTTGGCCATGGCCGCGCCGCCGGCGTCGAGTTCGCCGTCCAGGTACTGTTGCACGCAGCCGTCGACGAAGGCACGGGTGGCGGCGGCCAGGGTCTTGATGTCGGCCAGCTTGAAACGGATGTGCTGGTTGTCGATCAAGGCTTTGTCGAAGGCGCGCCTGTCCTTGGTGTAGTCCACCGTCCATTGCAGCGCGCTCTCCAGCGCCATGGCGCAGCGCACCGCGATCATCAGGCGCTCGCGCACCAGTTCCTTCATCAGGTAGCCGAAGCCCTGCCCCGGTTCGCCCAGCATGTCCTCGTCCGGCACGAACATGTCCTGGAAAAAGAGTTCGGCCGTGTCCTGTGCCTTTTGCCCGACCTTGTCCAGGAGACGGCCGCGCGTGAATCCCGGCGTCGCGGCGTCGACCCAGAACAGGCTGATGCCGCGCGCGCCCGCGGCGGGATCAGTCTTGGCCACCACCAGCACGCGGTCGGCATGGAAGCCGTTGGTGATGAAGGTCTTCTGGCCGTTGATGACGTAGCCGCCCTGCGCCTTGGCCGCCGCGGTGCGGATGGCCTTGACGTCGCTGCCCGCGCCCGGCTCGGTCATCGCGATGGACGCCACGATGTCGCCCTGTGCCATGCCGGGCAGGTCGCGCAGCTTCTGGCGCTCGCTGCCGAAGTTCAGCAGATAGGGCGCGACGATGTCGGAATGGGTGGTGAAGCCGGTGACGCCGGTGGCCAGCGCGCGGGCGATCTCCTCCACCACGATGATGGTGTGCAGGAAATCGCCGCCGCCCCCGCCGTATTCCTCGGGTGTGCTGGGCAGCAGGATGCCGGCCGCGCCGGCCTTGCGCCACAAGTCGCGCGGCACCAGGCCTTCCTGTTCCCATTGGTAGTGGTGGGGCGTGATCTCATCCGCGATGAAGCGCGCCACGGTGTCGCGGAACAGTTCGTGCTCCGCCGAGAAAAGCTTGCGCCGCTGGTTCATGCCATCTCCTGATCTGTCATGGTGGGCCGCCTAGGCTTGCGGCCAGTAGCGCTGCTTGACCAGGCGCTTGAGCAGCTTGCCGGTCTCGGTGCGCGGCATATCGCTGGAAAAGTCCACGCTCTTGGGGCACTTGATGGGCGAGATCCGGTCGCGGCAATAGGCGATCAGCTGCTGCGCCAGGTCGGAGCTGGCAGCGGCGGGATCGCGCAATTGCACGACCGCCTTGACCTCCTCGCCGAACTCCGCGTTCGGCACGCCCACCACCGCCACGTCGGCCACCGCCGGATGCGTGCTCAGCAAGTTCTCCGCTTCCTGGGGATAGATGTTGACCCCGCCCGACACGATCATGTTGGAAAGGCGATCGGTCAGGTACAGATAGCCGTCCTGGTCCAGGTAGCCGATATCGCCATAGGTGGCCCAGCCGCGCGCGTTGTAGGCGCCGCGCGTCTTGTCCGGATCCTTGTGGTATTCGAAGGAACCGCCGCCCGAAAAATAGATGACGCCGGGCTGGCCCAAGGGCAATTCGTTCAACCCATCCTCGCTCATGATGTGCGCCTGGCCGAACTCCGGCCGGCCGACCGAGCCGCGGTGCGCCAGCCACTCATGGGAGCCCAGCGAGGTGCGCCCCACCAGTTCGGTGCCGCTGTAGTACTCGTACAGGATCGGCCCCCACCACGCGATCATGGCTTCCTTGACGTCGGCCGGGCACGGCGCGGCCGCATGCACCGCGTAGCGCAGCGTGGACAGGTCGTGGCGCGCACGCGCTTCCTGCGGCAGGCGCAGCAGGCGGATGAACATGGTCGGCACCCATTGCGAATGCGTGACGCCGTAGGTGGCAATCGCCTCAAGCGCCGCGGCCGCGTCGAATTTTTCCATCATGACGCAGCTGCCGCCTGCGCGCAGCGCCGCCATGTTCCAGCGCACCGGGGCCGCGTGATAGAACGGCGCGGTGGACAGATAGACCGTGTCGCGGTCGAAGGCCTTCCAGGCGCTGCTGGGCGCGTCGCCGACGCGGAAGTAGCGGTTGGCCACGGACAGCGGGCGCTTGATGCCCTTGGGCAGGCCGGTGGTGCCGGACGAATACAGGAAGTCCGTGCCTTCCGGGGTTTCTGGCAGGGCCACGTCATCGGCATAACGCCCGACCCAAGCCTCGTACTGGATCGCGCTGGCGTCCGCGCCGTCCATGCAGACGCGCAGCACGCCGCGCGCATCCAGGCTGTCCGCATCCGTTTCGGCCTGTGTGTGGCCGGAGTAGAACAGCACGCGCGCATCGCAGTTGTCGATGATGTAGCGCGCCTCGTCGCGTTTGAGATGGCGGCTGATGGTGGTGTAGTACAGGCCGATACGGTGCGCGGCCCACAGCAGTTCGAAGAAGCGCGGATGGTTTTCCAGGAACACCGCGATCACATCGCCGGCCTGCAGGCCGGCGTCCAGCAGGGCCGCCGCGCATTTGCGGCTGCGCTGCTCCAGTTCGCGCCAGGTCACCGTGGTTCCCGACGGAATCATGCGATAGGCGATGCGGTCGGGCATCTGCCGGGCATGGTCTTCAAGTGCGGACATGAGGACTCTCCAGTTTGCTCAATGCGCCAGGCTGGCGACGCCGTTGCTCAGCACCACGGTGCCGCGCTCATGGGCCAGTGCGCGGAATTGCAGGTTGTCGCCGTCGCGCCAGATCTCCACGCGCAGCGTCTCGCCCGGGAAGAACGGCGCCGAAAAGCGCGCGGCGATGGCGCCCAGGCGTTGTGGCGTCGAGGACGCGCAAGCCTGCAGCAGGGCACGCGCCGCCATGCCGTAGGTGCAAAGGCCATGCAGGATAGGCCGGTCAAAGCCGGCCGCTTGCGCCATATGAGGCAGCGCATGCACCGGATTGAGATCGCCGTTCAGGCGGTAGAGCAAGGCCTGCTGCGGCAGCGTGGACAGCAGCACGACTTGGTCGGGTTCGCGTTGCGGCGTGGCCGGCAGGGCTTCGGGCGCTTCGTCGCCCTGGCCGAAGCCGCCATCGGCGCGGCAGAACGACACATGTTCCACCGTGGCCAGCGGCGCCCCGCTATCGGCGTCGGAAATGTCGCGCACGGTCACCACCAGCGCGCCCTTGCTGGCGCCCTTGTCCACCACCCGCGTGACGCGGGTCTGGCTGCGCACGCAGCCGGCCGCGGCCAGCGGAGCATGGAAGGTCATGCGGTGCTCGCCGTGCAGGATCTTGAGCCAGTCTATGCCGGTGGCCGGATCCGCCGCCCAGCCGTTGGGCGCGCCGATGGTGGCCAGGAAGGTCGGCACCACGGCCGTCCCTTCTTCATGCACGTAGCGCAGCTCGGCTTGATCGGCCGGATCGCTGCCGTAACCCAGTCCCAGCGCATAGATCATGCAGTCGCGCGCGTTGTAGCGGTCGACGCGGTCCTCGAACTTCCAGTTGCGCAGGTTTTGATAATCGATTGCCATGAATCATGCCTCTCTGAGCATGCCGGCGGCGCCGTGCCGCCGGCATGTTGGTCATTCCGCCTTGATGCCGGCGGCCTTGATGATTTTTTCCCAGCGGTCCTTTTCCGACCGGATGAAGCTGTCGAATTCGGCCGACGTGCCGCCCAGCGGAATGCCGCCCTGCTGCGCCAGCTGCTTCTTCACTTCCTCGTCCGCCAGGACCGCGTTGAGCTCCGTGTTCAGGCGCGCCACCACGGCCGGCGGCGTGCGCGCCGCGACCAGCACGCCCAGCCAGGCGCCGACGTCGACGTCGGGATAGCCTTGCTCGGCCAGCGTCGGCACGTCGGGCAGGATCTGGCTGCGCTCGCGGGTGGTGACGGCCAGCGCCCGCAGCCTGCCGGCCTTGACCAGCGGCGCCACGGTGATGACGTTCTCGACCGTGAAGTCGACCTGCCCCGCGACCAGGTCGTTGGTCGCCGGCGCCGCGCCCTTGTAGGGCACGGTCACCGCGGTGAAATCCAGGCGGTTCTTCAGCAGTTCGCCGCCCAGGTGGCCCGACGTGCCGATCATGGAAACGGCCATGGACAGGTTGCCCTGCTTCTTGCGGGCATAGTCGCGGAACTCCGCCAGCGTCTTGACCGGCGCATTGGCATTGACCACCAGCGCATTCGGCATGGTGATGATGCGGATCACCGGAGCGAAGTCGGACATCGCGTAAGGCAATTTGCTGTACAGCGTGTAATTGACCGCGTTGGGCCCGCTGCTGCCCATGACCATCGTGTAGCCGTCGGGCTCGGCGCGCAGCAGGCCTTGCATGCCCAGGATGCCGGCTGCGCCCGCCATGTTTTCCACTACCACCGGCTGCCCCAACCGTTCGGACAGTTTCTTGCCGACTATGCGGCTGGTGATGTCCAGGATCCCGCCCGGCGAACTGGGCGCGATCAGACGCAGAGGTTTGTTCGGGTAGCCATCGGCCGCGCACGACATCTGCGGCAAGGCCATCGCTGTCATCAGGCTGGCCAGCACTGCCAGCGTGTTTCGCCTGCGTGTGTTCATGTATGTCTCCTGATAGTTCTATATGCCGCGGGCTTGTGGCGCCCGCTGTTGCGAATCCGCCGGGCGGACCCGTTACCGCTCGTCAATCCACCTTCATGCCGGTGGCGTCGACCACGCCCTGCCACTTCTTCACTTCGGACTTCAGGAAGGCGCGGGCCTCTTCGGGGCCGCCGGTCAGGGGCCGGGCGTAGATCCGGTCCATGAACTCCTGCACATCGGGCTGCTTGTTGATGTCGGCCACGGCTTCGGCCAGGGTCTTCAGCACCGGCGCCGGCACCTTGCCGGGCGCGGCCATGAAGTACACCGCTTCCACGTCGTAGCCCTTGAGTCCGGCCTCCTCGATGGTGGGCAGGTCCGGCATCGCCTTCATGCGTTCGCGCCCGGTCACGGCCAGCGCCTTCAGCTTCTTGGACTGCACCAGCGGAATCGCGGTGGAGACGCTGCCGAACATCATGTCGACCGTGCCCGACATCAGGTCCACCTCCGCCGGCGACACGCCCTTGTAGGGCACGTGGGTCATGTCGACCCCTGCCATGACCTTGAACAGTTCACCCGCCAGATGGATGGACGAGCCCATGCCGGCGGAGGCGAATGTCAGCTTGTTGCCGCCCGCCTTGGCCTTGCGGATCAGGTCGTCGACGCCCTGGATGTTGGAGCCGGGCGGCACCACCAGAATGTTCGGCGTGGACGCCACCATGCCTATGGGCATCAGGTCGCGCTCCCAGTCGTAGGGATTGCGTTTCATGGCGGCGTTGGCCGCCACGTAGTTGGCCGCCATCGCGATGGTGTAGCCATCCGCTGGAGCTTGCGTCAGCGCCTGAATCGCGATATTGCCGCCGGCGCCCGGGCGGTTTTCCACGATGAAAGTCTGGTTGAAACGTTCGCCGAGCTTTTTGGCGTAAAGACGGGCGAGCAGGTCGGTGGCGCCGCCGGGCGCGAAGCCCACGTACACCCGCACCGGCTTGTCCGGATAAGCGTCGGCCCCGCTGGCTGCGCCTACGGCAGCCAGGCTCAGTACCGCGGCCAACAATCCCTTCAACATTGCCATGAGTCGATCTCCTTCCGATTTTTTTAGAGATATGGGAATGCCGGGCCAACTAATTCCGACATGCCGAACAGTATAACGATGTGCCGATATCAATTGTCAACATTTCCGATGGTGTGTATATTTGTTCGGGACCTCGGAATAAACTCAAACCTGCTTGGCGCATTACCCGAGATGTCGGATTTCGGCCTAGGGCGCCTTGCACCATCAGCTACAGAAGGGGAATGAAGATGGACCTGCAACTCACCGGTAAAGTCGCTGTTATCACGGGTTCCGGCCGCGGCATCGGCTATGCGTCGGCGCTGGCCCTGGCGCAGGAAGGCGCCCGCATCGTCATTACCGACATCAACCCCGAATCGGTGGAACAGGCCGTCGGCAGCCTGCAGCAGGCCGGCCACGACGCTATCGGCGCCGTGCTCGACGTCTGCGATCCCGACCAGGTCCAGACCATGGCCGAACTGGCCGCGCACAAGTTCGGCGGCATCGACATCCTGGTCAACAACGCCGGCTTCACCCGCGACAAGTACCTGCTCAAGATGCCGGTGGAAGATTGGGATTCGGTGGTCGACACCATCCTCAAGGGCGCTTACTACTGCACCAAGGCCGCCCTGCCCTCCATGATGGAAAGGAAGTGGGGCCGCGTGATCAACATCGCCTCGCGCGCGCACTGGGGCAATCCCGGCCAGACCAACTACTCGGCCGCCAAGGCCGGCCTGATCGGCTTCACCCGCGCGCTGGCGCTGGAACAGGGCAAGTTCAACATCACCGCCAACGCCATCGCCCCGGGCCTGATCGAAACGCCGCTGGTGCGCGGCCTGTCCACCTACGAGACCCTGCGCGCCAACGCGCTGGCGCGCCAGCCGGTGCCGCGCCTGGGCGCGGTCGAGGACATCGCCAACGCCGTGGCCTTCCTGGCGTCCGAGCGGTCCTCCTTCATCACGGGCGAACTGCTGCACGTGACCGGCGGCCGCTACGCTTCGTAAGACGTCCCTCCACTCCGGAATCCGATCAGCCATGCAAAGCGCAAGCCCTGCCAGCCCCTCTTCGTGTCCAGCCCGGCAGCCGCTGGAAGTCGGCCACAGCTTCGAGTCGGCCGGCCGCACCATCACCGAGAGCGACATCGTCAACTTCGCCTGCCTGTCGGGCGATTTCAACCGTCTGCACGTCGACCATGAATACGCCAGCGCCACGCCCTTCGGCCAGCGCATCGCCCACGGCCTGCTGGTGTTGTCCGTGCTGTCCGGACTGACCACCCAGTCCAGCGGCTACCGCCAGCTGGAACCCTACGTACTGGCGCTGATCGACATCAACTGCCGTTTTCCCAAGCCCACCTTCATCGGCGACACCATCGTCGTGCGGGTCACGGTAACGGAGAAGGCCGGGCAATACCGGCCCGGCAAGGACAAGGTGGTGTTCCGGCGCGAAGCCATCAATCAGCGCGGCGAGGTGGTGGTCCAGGCCGACTTCGCCATGGTGCTGCGGTCCATGGAGGACGCGGCATGAAACCGTTCGCAGACCTGACCCGTTTCACCAATCCGCGCAATATCGCCGTGGTCGGCGCCTCCGCCCGCGAATCCAGCCAGGGACGCCGCCTGTACGACAACCTGGTGCTGCATTCGTCGGTGCCGGGCGAGGTGTATGCCGTCAATCCGGCCTATCAGGAGATCGGCGGCCGGCCCTGCTGGCCGTCCATCAGCGCCTTGCCCGAGGCCGATATCGACGTGGCCCTGATCATGATCAACGCCTCGCTGGTGCTGGATTCCCTGCGGCAATGCGCGGCGCGCGGCATTCCGTTCGCGGTGGTCATGACCTCCGGCTTCTCGGAAGCCGGCGAGGAAGGCCAGCGCCTGGAACGCGAGATCGCCCAGCTGTGCGAGGACACCGGCCTGCACGTCTACGGACCGAACTGTCCTGGCTTCGTCAATGTGCGCGACCGCCTAGGCATGACCTTCTCGCCCGCTTTCAAGGACGATCTGAACAGCGGTTCGATCGGCCTGGCGACCCAGGGCGGCGGACTGGGGCGCAACCTGCTGCAGGGCCTGTCCTATGGCCAGGGTGTGGGCCTGTGGTTTTCCGCAGGCAACGAGGTCGACCTGGAGATTCCGGACTTCATCGCCCACATGGCGAACGATCCGAAGATCGGCGTGATCGCCTTGCTGATGGAAGGCGTGAAGAACGGCAGGCGCTTGACCGCCGCGCTGGAGCTGGCGCGCGCCCGCCACAAGCCGGTGGTGGTGCTGAAAGTGGGACGTTCCGAAGCCGGCGTGCGCGCCGCGCAGTCGCATACGGCATCGGTGGCCGGCACCGCCGCCGTCAACAGCGCCGTGTTCCGCCAGTTCGGCGCGATTGAAGTCGACGACCTGGACCAGCTGCTGGCGGCCTCGCGCCTGCTGACGCGCATCACCCCCAAGAGCGGCAAGGGCCTGTGCATCTATACCTTCTCGGGCGGCACCGCCGCGCTGGCCGCCGACATTGCCGGCGCCGCCGGGCTGCCGATGGCGGTGTTCGCGCCTGAAACCAAGGCCGCCCTGCGCAAGCTGTTGCCGGATTTCGCCAGCATGGACAATCCGGTCGACACCACTGCCGACATCCTGCGCAACCCCGAGGCCTCGGCCGCCTGCCTGCGCGCGATATGCGCCGACCCGGCGGTAGGCACGGTGCTGTTCCCCATTCCCATGGACTACGGCAACATCACGGACGGCATGGCGCAGGCCATCGCCACGGTGGCGGCCGAAACCGAAACCCTGATCGTACCGGTCTGGATGAGCCGGCGCCTGGGCGGCGGCTTCCAGTTGCTGGAAACTGCCGGCCTGCTGCCCTTCCTGTCCTTGTCGGACGCGATCGCGGCCCTGTCCAAAGCCATACCGTGGCAGCGGGCCGAAGGCGTGACGGCTGCTGCGCCCCGCCACGCGGAAGGCCCGGCCGGCCAGGCCCGCATGCTCAGCGAAGCCGCGGCCAAATCCTTGCTGCGCGAAGCCGGCCTGCCGATTCCTGAAGGGCGGGTGGTCACCAGCGCCGAGCAGGCGGCCAGCGAGGCCGAGCGCCTGGGCTTTCCCGTGGTGATGAAAGTGGTCAGCGCCCAGATCGCGCACAAGACCGAAGCGGGCGGCGTCAAGCTGGGCATCGCCAACCCCAGCGCGGCGCGCGAGGCCTACGCGGCCATCCATGAGTCGGTCGCGCGCCATAGTCCGGACGCCATCATCGACGGCATCCTGGTGGAGCGCATGCTGCCGCCGGGTGGCCGCGAGGTGCTGGTCGGCGTGCATCGCGACGCGGCCTTCGGCCTGGTGCTGACCTTCGGCCTGGGCGGCATCTTCGTCGAAACCATCCGCGACGTGGCCCACCGCATGGTGCCGCTGTCGCGCGACGATGCACGCGCGCTGCTGCGCGAGATCCGCTACGCCGAAGTGCTGGACGGGGTGCGCGGCCAGCCGCCAGCCGATCTCGCCGCGCTGGAAGACCTGATCCTGCGGGTCTCGGACTTCGCCTGGAGCCACCGCGACGCCTTGCAGGAATTGGAGCTAAACCCGGTCTGGGTCGGCGCCGAGGGGCAAGGCGCGATGCCGTTGGACGCGCTGATCGGTCTGCGCCCCGACGCGGAGCCCGACCTGATGCAGCGCCGGCCATGACCGCCGCTGGACTTCTCTCATCGACCCTATCCGCCTAGGACTCGCATGGACTTCTCACTGGATTCTACCCAGATCGAATTGCGCGACTCGCTGCGCCGCTACCTGACGGCCGAAGTCGCGCCCATCGTCAACCGCTACGAGGCCGAAGCCCGCGTGGTGCCGCAGGAAATGGTCCGCGCCATGCGCGACTTCGGCCTGTTGGGCGGCATGCTGCAGGAAAAGGACGGCGGCTATGGCTTGCCGATGACGACCTACGGCATGCTGATAGCCGAGCTGGCGCGCGTCTGGCCGTCGCTGCGCAGCATCGTCAGCACCAGCAATCTGGCCGCCTCGGTGCTGAGCGACGGCGGCTCGCCTTATCTCAAGGAAAAGTACCTGCCGCGCGTCCTGTCGGGCGAGGCGATCGCCAGCTTCGCGCTCAGCGAACCGAACATCGGCTCCGACGCCGCCAATGTCGAAACGCGCGCAGTGGAAACCGCCACTGGCTGGCGCGTCAATGGCCGCAAGCTCTACATCAGCCTGGGCACGGTGTGCGAACTGGGCGTGGTGTTCGTGCAGACCCAGCGTCAAAGCGGCGAACGGGGCGTGTCCTGCCTGCTGTTCGAGCGCGCCATGCCGGGCTTCTCGTCCAGTCCCATCGACAAGATGGGCATGCTGAGCTGCCCGCTGGGCGAGCTGCTGTTCGAAGACGTGGAGATCCCCGCGGCCAACCTGATCGGCACCGAGGGCAAGGGCTTCGCGCTGGCCAAGAAATACCTCAACATCGGCCGCTGCGTGGTGGCGTTCTCGGCGCTGGGCATTGCCGAGGCGGCCTATGAGGCAGCGGTAAAATACGCCGGCGACCGGGTCCAGTTCGGCCGGCCCATCGGCGGCTTCCAGCTGGTGCAGCATATGATCGCCGACATGATGACGCTGGTCGAAACCTCGCGCCTGTTGTGCTGGCGCGCCGCCGACGCGCTGGACCGCAACGCCGCCGACAGCCAGATGCTATGTTCGATGGCCAAGCGCCACGCCACCGACGCCGTGCTGCGCGTGGCCGAACTGTCCATGCAGGTGCATGGCGGCGCGGGCTACACCACGCTGTTCCCCGTCGAGCGTCATTACCGCGACGCCCGCCACCTGAGCATTGCCGAAGGCACCAACCAGATCCAGGCCCTGCTCATGGCGCAGAGCGTACTGGGCATTTCCGCGTTGAAATGACCGACTACGCAACCGCCCGGGCCGGCTCCCCACTCAACTCCGACATCCTATGCCGCAAATCCTTCCTACCGCACAGCGTGTACTGCAAGTCTTCGAAGTCTATGCGCGGGAACGCCGTCCCCTGACGAACTCGGAAATGGCGCGCTTTCTCGATCTGGCCGACAGCAGCTGCTCGGACCTGCTCTATACGCTGCGTCAGGCGGGCTACCTGCTGCGCACGCCGAAATCGCGCTACTTCCACCCCACGGGCAGGCTGCTCGACGTGGCCCAGGGCATCTCGGCGGCCGACCCGCTGCAGTCCTTCGCTTCCGAAGCGCTGGAGATCCTGACGCGCCAGTCCGGCGAATCGTCGATGTGCGGCTTGCTCGACGGCAACAAGGTGAAGATCTACGCCAGCCAGGAGAGCCCGCGCGCCTTGCGCTACGTGGTGAAGGCCGGCACCACCTTCGACCTGCAGGCCGCGGCATTGGGCAAGGCCTTGCTGGGCGAGATGGATGCGGCGGAACGCAATGCGCTCATCGATACGCTGCCGTTCGAACACGTCACGGCGAGCACCATCACCAACCCCGCTACCTTGCGCGCGCAGATCGAATCGCAGCTATCCAAGCACTACTTCAACAGCCGCGACGAAGGCAATGAAGGCGTATCGGCGGTCGGCATCGCGGGACGCGTGGGCGGGCAGCTGACCGCCCTTTCCATCGTCGGCCCGACCCACCGCATGGACGCCAACATGGAGCAGTACATCCAGATCATCCTGGACGCGCGCGCCGAATTCTTCGAATCCTGAGCACCCGATACATCATGGAGTGACGATAGACATGGCTGGTCCCCTGAGCGGATTTACGGTGGTGGAAATGGCGGGCATAGGGCCCGGCCCCTTCTGCGCCATGATGTTGGCGGACATGGGCGCGGACGTGATCCGCATCGATCGGCTGACGCCCGGGTTCCTGGGCGGCGGCGGCACCATCATCGACCGGGGCCGCCGCACGATCGCGCTGGACCTCAAGCAACCCGGCGCGACCGACATCGTGCTGCGGCTGCTGGACCGCGCGGACGCCTTGCTGGAAGGCTTCCGGCCTGGCGTCATGGAAAGGCTGGGCCTGGGACCCGAGGAATGCCTCGCGCGCAATCCGCGCCTGGTGTACGGGCGCATGACGGGCTGGGGCCAGGACGGCCCACTGGCGCAAGCGGCCGGCCATGATTTGAACTACATCGCCATCACCGGCGCGCTGCACGCCATGGGACATGCCGGGCTGCCGCCAACGCCGCCGCTGCATCTGGTCGGCGACATGGGCGGCGGCGCCATGATGCTGGCCTTCGGCGTGCTTTGCGGCCTGCTCGAGGCTGGCCGCACGGGCCGGGGCCAGGTGGTGGACGCGGCCATCTGCGACGGCGCTTCCCTGCTGGCCAGCGCCTACCACGGCAAATTGCAAAGCGGCGACTGGGTCAACCAGCGCCAGGCCAACATGCTGGACGGCGGCGCCCACTTCTACGGCTGCTATGCCTGCGCGGATGGCAAGTACGTTTCCATCGGCGCGATCGAGCCGCAGTTCTACCGCCTGCTGCTGGAGCGCTGCGGCATCGACGACCCGGACTTCCAGCAGCAATGGGAGCGCGCGCAATGGCCGCCGCTGCGCGCCAAGCTGGCCGGCATCATTGCCGGCAAAACCCGCGAGCAATGGTGCGCGCTGCTCGAAGGCACCGACGCCTGCTTCGCGCCGGTGCTCGACTTCGAGGAAGCGCCACAACATCCCCACCATCAGGCGCGCGGCAGCTTCATCGAAACCGGCGGCATCGTGCATCCCGCCCCCGCGCCGCGCCTTTCGCGCACGCCGGGACAGGCCGGCGCCGTGCCCGCACCCGGCGCGCACACGGAAGAATTGCTGGCGGAACTGGGCCTGGCGCAAGCCGAGATCCAGGCATTGCGCGAGCGCGGCGCCATCGCCTGACGGCCCGCGGCAACTTGCGGCCAGGCCCGCATGGCGCGGCCTGGCCATCCCGGAAGGCAGACATGGAGACCGATACGATGCAAGTCATCTCTAGCGAATTCAAGACCCTGCTCTATACCGTCGAAGGCGGCGTCGCCACCATCACCTTGAACCGTCCCGCCCAGCGCAATGCGCTGGACATGGTCATGCGCGAAGAGCTGGCCCATCTGGTGGGCCAGATCCGGCGCGACCGCGGCGTGCGTGTCGTGATCCTGGCCGGCGCCGGCGGCGCCTTCTGCTCGGGCGGTGACATCGCCACCATGGGTTCGGGCGGTTCCGCCGAAGAAGCGCACCAACGCATGGCCGGCCTGCTGCAGACGATAGAAGGCCTGATCACGCTGGACCGGCCGGTGATCGCGGCGGTGGATGGCCCCGCCTATGGCGCCGGACTGGGCCTGGCCCTGACCGCCGACCTGATCCTGGCCTCGCCGCGGGCGCGCTTTTGCCTGTCCTTCCTGCGGCTGGGCGCTATCCCCGACTGCGCGACCATGTACACCCTGCCGCGCATGGTGGGCCTGCAACGCGCCAAGGAACTGGCCTTCTCCACCCGCGAATTCCAGGCCGAGGAAGCGAAGGAGATGGGCATCGTGTTCGAGATCCAGCCGCAGGAACGGATCCACGCGCGCGCGCGGCAGATCGCGCTGTCCATGGCCGAACTGCCCATGGCGGCGCTGGCGATCACCAAGCGCGGCTTCAACGCGTCGCTCAACAGCGACCTGAACGCGATGCTGGACCTGGAGGCTGCCGGCCAGGGCGTGGCCCGTTCCACCGAGTACCACCGCGAGGCGGCAGGGCGTTTCATGGACAAGGTGGCGCAGCGCTTCCAATGGCCGGCGAATGAGGCCGGATAGGCCATCGCCATCGCGCGAAAGCAACAGATTGCCCCCAAATTCGCCGACAACCGCCCCCTTATGAAATAAACCGTCACATATTACGATTACTTTCAATCCATAATCTACGCAAGAAAATGCCACCGGCGTAGGGGGCCCGTTCTTGCGATGAAAGTCCTTTCCATATTCGGGACCCGTCCCGAAGCGATCAAGATGGCGCCCCTGGTGGCCGCGTTGCAAGGCGAACCCCGGATCCAGAGCGTCGTCTGCGTGACGGGCCAGCATCGCGAGATGCTGGATCAGGTGATGGCCTTGTTCGATCTGCGGGCGCAGCACGACCTGGACATCATGGTGCCCAACCAGACGCTCAACGGCCTGTATGCGCGGCTGATCAGCCGGGTGGACAGCGTGCTGGAGGCGGAGCAGCCCGATTGCGTGCTCGTCCATGGCGACACCAGCACCGCGTCGGCCTGCGCGCTGGCCTCTTTCCACCGCCGCGCGCGCATCGGCCACGTCGAAGCCGGCCTGCGCACCGGCGATCTGGCCAAGCCCTTTCCCGAGGAAATGAACCGCCGCGTGGTCGATGCGGTGGGCGACTGGCTGTTTGCGCCCACGGCGCAATCGCGCGCCAACCTGCTGCGCGAAAACCTGTCGGGGCGCATCACGGTCACCGGCAATACCGTGATCGACGCGCTGGCCCTGACCTGCGGCAAGCTCGCCCCCGAGGGCGCGCTGGCGCAGCAACTGGCGACACGCTACGGCTGGCTGGATCCGCAGCGCCGCCTGTTGCTGGTCACCGGGCACCGGCGCGAAAGCTTCGGCGACGGCTTCCGGCATATCTGCGCCGCCCTGGCCGAACTGGCGCGGCGCGAGGATCTGCAGATCGTCTATCCCGTGCACCTGAATCCGCAAGTGCGCAACGTAGTAATGGCGCAGCTGGACGGCCTGTCGCGCGTGCACCTGATCGCCCCGCTGGATTACCTGGACTTCGTCTGGTTCATGCAGCGCGCCTACCTGATACTGACCGACTCGGGCGGTGTGCAGGAAGAAGCGCCCTACCTGGGCAAGCCGGTGCTGGTGATGCGCGACGTCACCGAGCGCCCGGAGGCCGTGCAGGCCGGCACCGTGACGCTGGTCGGCACCGACACGCAGCGCATCCTGGCCGAAGTGAACCGCCTGCTCGACCACCCTGAACTGCACGCCGCTTTCTCGCGCCGCATCAATCCCTATGGCGACGGCCTCGCCAGCCAGCGCATCGTCGACGCGCTCTGCGGCCGCGCCGTCACCGAGTTTTCGCCTCAAGCGCCTGCCGCGGCCCGCTAGCCGCACCCCGCCCTCACCCGGAGCCCCCATGCCCCATGCCCCGCATTCCCATGCCGCCCGCGCCCTGATCGCCGCCGGGTTGCTGCTCCCCTTGGGAGCGATGGCCAGTCCCGCGGGCGACGCCTTGCGGCGCTTGCTGGGCGACGACTGGGTCACGCGCGACACCAGCCTGGAGGATCTGGGCATCCGCGAGCCCGTGGTGCTGAGCAATAGCGACGCGCGCCAGGAGTTCTACCTGCCGGTCCCCCGCGGCGTGCCGATAGCCGATGCCACGCTGGACTTCGACGCGCGCTACATCAAGGGCGAACCAGGCCGCGCCAGCATGGTGCTGTGGGTGGACGGCGTGCCGCAGACCGCGCAGCGCATCGCCGACGGCGAGGGATCGGCCACGCGCAAGCTGAACGTGGAGCCGCGCGTGCGCGACACGGGCTTCGTGCGCCTGGCGGTGGACTGGCAATCGGAGATCGCGCAGCGCCAGTGCGAGAGCAACCGCGCCACCGCCAACGCCCTGATGATTTCGCCGCGCACGCGGCTGAGTTACCGCTACGACGCCTCGGCCATCGGCAGCCTGGACGAGGCCTGGAGCACCCTGCCCGGCAAGCCCGTGCTGATGGTGGCAGGCGCCAAGCTCGACCAGCAGGCGTTCGACAGCGCCTGGCGCATGGGCGTGGCGATGGAGCGCAGCGGCAAACGGGTCGCGGTGAGAGCCTTCCCAACCGTGGGCGACGAGATCGACACCCGCGGCCTGCAGGCGCCGAACGGACTTGGGCAGGTGCCTGCGTTCGCGGCCCTGGCGGGCAATGACAAGCACAAGCTGACCAGCCCCGCCGAGATCGGCGCGCTGCTGGTCATGGGCGCCCCCGCGGTCAGCGGCGACGTGGTGATCGCGGACGCCGCGCTGCGCGCCCGCTACAGCGAGGTGCTGGACGCCTTGCAGGCGCAATTGGCGCAGGACGCCGACGCCGCGGAGGCCTTCAAGGCATGGCGCCAGCGGCGCATGCCGCTGGCCGGCCAGGACCTGCCATCCAAGGAGATCCGCCTGGCGCCGCTGGGCCGGCAGGCGGTGATCGCGGTGGCCGCCGATGCCGGTGCACAGGGCGCGGGCGCCTTCGACACGGCCTGGCGCCGCATCCTGGTCACGCGCCAGGCGCAAGTCAAGGCGGCCGAGCCGCCTCAGGCCTCGGCCACGGAAGGCATGCGCCTGACGGCGCTGGGCGGATCGTCCCCCAGCTTCGACGTGGTCGCGCGCGGCGACTGGAACGCCACGTTCGCGCTGGCCGCCGTTTCCGCCGACGGCAGCATGCCGGACGAACTGGTCATGGACCTGGCCGCCGCGCCCGGCGCCTCCGCCACGCGCCCGGTCGCCTCGGTGTTCTGGAACGGCATTCTGCTGGCCGCCAAACAGATGGACGCCGACGGCCATCCCGAGCGCCTCACGGCGCGCGTGCCCGGCTACGCCCTGGGCCTGAACAACGCGGTGCGCGTCACCTTCCAGCGCCAGCCGGTATCGGTGGATTGCAACGAAATCCCGCAAGGCTATCCGGTGAACGTGCTGCCCACCAGCTACGTGAAGCCGGGCCGCGCGCAGCCCGATGGCACCTTCGTGGGGCTGCTGCCGCTGCTGGCCGGCAGTCCTCAGCTGCTGGTCCCCGACACCTATCTGGCCGACGCGCCCGCCAGCCTGCAACGCGTCATCGGCATCGCCACGGCCAGCGGCCTGTCGGCCACGCGCGCGGCGCTGTCGCTCACGCCGGCGGGCCAGACGGCCAAGCCCGGCGGCCCCTTCGTCGCGATGGAAGTCGCCGTGGACGGCGCCAAGCCCATGGTCAAGGTCACGGACCGCAAGCAGCTGACGGTGGACGGCAAGAGCGCGCCCTGGCTGGACATTTCCGGGCTGGACAACCTGAGCACGGCCGAAGTGGTGCGCGCCGGGGGCCAGGACGGCCTGCTGTGGCACACGCTGGGGCAGCGCCCGGCCATGCCGCAGACGCCCTTCGTGCTGAACCGCGGCAACATCGCCATCATCGGCGCGGCAGGGCCGCTGGCCTGGATCGACAGCGCCAACCCCGCCGCCGGCCAGCCGCCGGGCGCGGGCGCGAGCGCCTTCTTCGAGTGGCGCAACTACCTGTCGTGGAGCGTGCCGGCCCTGAGCGTGGGCCTGTTGATCCTGCTCCTGATCCTGATCGCCGCCTTGCGCGTCAGCCGCAGGAAGAACAAGGACAGCAAGTAATCCGGAGACGCCATGTCCTCGCTTTACTGGCCCTACCTCATCGCCGACTACTACCGCGGCCTGGAGATCGTGACGGCGGTGGTCGGCGTCATCATCCTGCTGTCCAGCCTGGACGACCTGTTCATCGACGGCTGGTTCTGGCTGCGCGAACTGCGCCGCGGACTGACGGTCAAGCGCCAGTATGCGGCGCTGACCGCGGAACAGCTGCGCGCCAAGCAGGAACAGCCGCTGGCGATCATGGTGCCTGCCTGGCTGGAGTACGACGTGATCGCGCCCATGCTGGAAAACATGGTGTCGACGCTGGAATACAAGAACTACACGATCTTCGCCGGCACCTACCAGAACGACGAACGCACCATCAAGGAAGTAGAGCGCATGCGGCGCCGCTACCGCCAGTTGATACGCGTGGAAGTGCCGCATGACGGACCGACCTGCAAGGCCGACTGCCTGAACTGGATCGTGCAGGCCATCTTCGCGCAGAACGCGCTGCAGCCCGAGCCCTTTGCCGGCGTGATCCTGCACGACAGCGAAGACGTGCTGCACCCGCTGGAACTGAAGTACTACAACTACCTGCTGCCGCGCATCGACTTCATCCAGTTGCCGGTGACCTCGCTGGAACGGGAATGGCACGAGCTGGTCGCCGGCACCTACATGGACGAATTCGCCGAGTGGCACACCAAGGACCTGGTGGTGCGCGAAAGCCTGTCCAGGATGGTGCCGTCGGCCGGCGTGGGCACCTGCTTCTCGCGCCATGCCTTGGAGGTGCTGGCGGCGGAGACGAACAACCAGCCCTTCAATACCGACACGCTGACCGAGGATTACGACATCGGCGCGCGGCTGGCCCAGCGCGGCATGCGCCAGATCTTCGGCAAGTTCGAGGTCGAGTACGTGACCCGCCGCCGCGCCTGGTTCGGCCTGGGGCGGGAGAAAGTCTCGGCCATCAAGATGCCGCTGGGAGTGCGCGAGTACTTCCCCAATACCTTCCGCACCGCTTACCGGCAAAAGGCCCGCTGGACGCTGGGCATCGGCCTGCAAGGCTGGCAGCAGGTGGGATGGACGGGATCGCTGGCGACCAAGTATCTGCTGTTCCGCGACCGCAAGGGCCTGTTCACCTCGTTCATCGCGATCCTGGCCTATCTGCTGCTGGCCAACTTCTTCCTCTTCTATCTGGCCGACCGTTTCGGCTGGTGGAAGGTCTACTACCCCTCGTACTTCCGCCCTGGCGGCTGGCTGGTGACGCTGATGTGGCTGAACGCGGGGGCGCTGCTGCTGCGCGTGGTGCAGCGCGCATACTTCGTCGGCCGCATGTACGGCTGGGAACATGCGCTGCTGTCCATGCCGCGCATGATCGTCGGCAACTTCATCAACGCCATGGCGGCGGCGCGGGCCTGGCGCCTGTTCATCGGCCACCTGATCACAGGCAAGCGGCTGGCCTGGGACAAGACCATGCATGACTTCCCGTCCACCGACCAGTTGGCGCAGCAACGCCAGCGCCTGGGCGACCTGCTGCTGTCCTGGCAGGCGATCGACCACCAGATGCTGGAACAGGCGCTGGAGATCCAGGCGCGCGAGAAGCGGCCGCTGGGCGAAATCCTGATGGAACGGGGCTGGCTGGACGAAAAGACCTTGCATGAAGCGCTGTCGTTCCAGCAAGGCGCCCCGACGCAAACCGAGCACCCCGCGGACCCGCTATCGCACAGGCCCTCTCCTCCATGACCGTTATTTCCCGTTCGCTGGCTTTCACCGCCATGCTGCTGTGCACGGCGGCGGCTCCCGAAGCCGCCGCGCAAACTGCCGCCGCAGCCGAACGTCCGCTGGAAGGCGACGCCTACCAACTGGCCGACCAGGCCTACAAGCAGTACGACGCCGGCCATTACGAAACCGCCCAGGTCATGGCGGAAAACGCGATCCGCCTGCGGCCGGATGTGGCCCGCCTGCGTCTGCTGCTGGTGTACGCCCTGGAAAAACAGGGCAAGCGGCAGGAGGCCGCGCGCGCGGCCGACGCGGCCATCGCCGACGGTTTGGGCACGCCTGAGCTGCGCCAGGCCAAGGCCAACCTGCAGCGTCCGCCCGCCGTGGCAGCAACGCCCGCGCAACCCGCGGCGCAAACGCCGGCACAGGCACAGGTTCAGGCGCAAGCATCGCCCCCCGTCCGCAAGCCCGCGCCGCAGACGCCGTACCAGCGCGCTTACCCCGTGGCGGCACGCGCCTATGCGGACTATGGACGCCAGGACTACGCAGCCGCCGCCGCGGGCGCCGAGCGCGCCTTCCGCGCCGTGCCCAGGCAGGGCGAATGGGCCTTGCTGTGGGTGGAATCGCTGGGCGCCCAGCAGCGCTACGAAGCCGCCAGCCAGGCCGTCGACACGGCGCTGGCGCTGGGCGCGCCCAACAAGGCCGCGCTGCAGGCCAGGCAACAGGCCTTCCAGAAACAGATCGCCGCGAGCCAGGCGCCCGCCGCGCCAGCCCCGGGCAGCGTGGCCGCCACCGGCGCCTATGCCGCCTACGACAAGGGCGCGTACCAGGAAGCCATCGTCCTGGCCCGCCAGGCCGTGGCCGAAGCGCCCGACAACGAAAGCTATGCCCAGCTGTTGACGACCACGCTGGCCGCGGGCACCAAGGCCCAAGCCGCCGAAGCGGAAGCGCGCTTGAGCGACGCCATCGCCCGCCAGCCGGACTCGGCCCAGTTGCTCGCGCAGCGCGGCTACGCGCGCCAGCGCCTGGGCCAGCCCGCAGGGGCGGTATCGGACTTCGCGGCCGCGCGCGCGACCGGCCAGGCGCCGCCGCGCCTGATCCTGGACCAGGCCTATGCGCAATCCGCGATGGGCGACAACCGCGCCGCCACCGACTCGCTCAAGCAGGCCATCGACATGGACGATGCCGGCCAACTGGGCCTGACGCCGCTGGAACGCTACAACACGCGCAGCGGCGTCGCCGCGCTGTCGCGCGAATGGGGCGGCTCGTTCTCGGCGTCCTACCGAGGCGCGCGTCCCGCCAGTTCCAGCCTGGGCGGCGCCGCCATCAACACCCCTGGCGACGTGGTATTCAGCACCGCTGAAATCTTCTGGCGTCCGCCGCAGCTGAACAACCGCTGGGGCATGCTGGAAGCCTATGCGCGCAGCTCCAACACGCTGTACGACAGCGGCAGCACCTACGAGTCGCGCAGGAACGTCGACCCCTGCACGGGCGCAAGCACGCCCGATGAACGCTCCAACGAAGAACGCTTCCGCAACAACAGCAGTTCCTCCGGCATCCCCAGCACCATAGGCGCGCTGGGCCTGCGCTATCTGCTGGCCGATACCGGCGTGACCTTCGGCATCGAGCGCCGCTTCTTCCTGGGGTCCGCCACCCGCCAGGGCTACGCCTACCCGGAATCCAGCGCGGTGCAGTGCGCCGCGCAGCCAGCCTTCCACAACGCCTACCCCAATCTGCAGGACCAGAGCGCGGTCGCGCGCTACAAGCTCAACGGCAACGCCGGGGGCTGGATGTCCTACGTCACCTACGGCTATTACCAGGGCCGCGAACTACGCGTGGACGTGCCGAGCTGGCTCACCATCGAAGGCTATGCGCAAGCCGGCTACGCCTGGGACGACAACAGCGCCCGCTACACGGCTTACTCGGTGGATGCCAAGGGCCAGCGCCAGCAGGACCTGGGCAGTTCCTCGGGCCGCCTCAAGCGCGACCAGGCTTTCCTCTCCGGCGAGCTGCGCGTGGGCCGCAGTTTCCGCGCCACCAGCATCAGCGACAAGCTGGTGCTGTTTCCGTATGCAGTCATCGGCGCGGACTGGCTGTGGCAGAAGAGCGTGGCCAAACTCGACGACCTGCCCGGCTACGGCAGCGGGTCGGTGGTCCTGTCCGACCATGACACTTCGTGGTCACTGGGCGTGGGCCCCGGTTTCAATGTGCGCTACTGGTTCCGCGAAGACCACTACAACGCGCCGCGCTCCTACCTGGACTTCGGCGTCCAGTACCGCACCAGCTTAGGCGGCGGCGAAAGCGACCGCGCCAAGGGCTGGTTCATGAACATGACGCTGTCGTACTGAGCGGCATCGCCATGGATACACCCTATTACATCAGTTCATAAGCCTATAACAATGAATCGGGCATAGTGCTCCGCGCCACGCCGGCAGCGCGATCGCCGCGCGTGCAACCCTCATCCTTCACCGCGTTGGAGATTGAATTGCCGATTATCAAACAAGCCCGTATCGCCCTGGCCGCCGCCGCCCTGACCCTGGCCAGCGGCGCCGCTCTCGCCCAGCAGGCCATGCCCCCGGGCCAGATGCCCAACCTGGCTGCGCTGAGCGGCCAGATGCATGCCGCCGCCGAGTATTGCGGCGCCTACTCGGCCGCGCAGCTCGAACAGATGAAGCAGCAGCAAAAGACCGCGACCAGCGCCCAAGGCATGTCGGGCGCGGACTTTGACGCCGCCTTCTCGCAGTCGTACGGCCAGGCCAAGACGCAGCTGGGCGCGCTGAGCGCGGCCGACAAGGAAAAGACCTGCGCGCAGCTCAAGGCCATAGCCGCGGCGCAACAACCGCGCTAGCCCTTCCCCTTCCGGCCTGCGTATCGGCCGCCTAGAGCGGCCACTCCCGCCTCAAGCGCTCGGCCTCGGGCGTAGGCCCGATCAGCCAGGGATCCGCCGCAAAGGCGACCACGCTTTGCGCGCGGTAGCGCCGCGCGATGCGCAACTGCCGGCGCACGCGCGCGGCATCGGCGGAACGGGCATTGAACGTAGTGCCGTCCTGGCGTCCGGACGGCAGTTCCTCGAACAGTTCGACGATCAGGTCGAACGGCGCGCGCCGCGCCAGCAGCATGCGGTGCAAAGGTTCCAGCGCCTCATAGGCCGCCATGCCGGACACGCCTACCCCATCCTGCAGCATGGGCCTCAGCCTGGCGGCGTCCAACAGTCCGCTCCACAGGTCGGCCAGGCTCAGCGTTCCCGGCAGTTTGCTGTGATAGGTGGATATGGCCGGCGCGCGCCCGGTCTGTTGCGCGAGCGGATCGGACAGCTCGCGCAGCCACTGCACCAGGCGCGGCTGGCGGCCGGGCGCGGCCCAGCTGTGCTGCTCGATTTCATAAGGGATGTACCAGCCGCGGAACGCCGCAAGCCCGGTTGCGTCCGACGCCCGCGCATAGGCCAGCGCCTGCGCCTGCGCGGCCTGCAGGAAAGCGGCCAGCGCCGCGTCATCCGGATTGCCCAGTTGCCGCCACCAGCGCTCGTCGTAGGGCAGGCCCAGCTGCAGCCCCATGCCCAGGCGCTCCGCCTCGTCGAAGATCAGCGCCAGCGTGGGCGCGGGCAATTGCCAGGGCTGAGCCCCGCCGCTGGCCCCGACCCACTGGATGATGATCTCGCGGAATCCCAACGCGTGCATGGCGGCGATGCGCTCGCGCCAGGCCTGCGGACTCAATTCCAGGTGGCTGGGCCACAGTTGCCAGAAGGTGCTTGGCACCGACCAGGCCGGCGCGCAGGCGGGCAGGCTGGCGGCCAGCGCCGCCACGCCCAGGCCCTGCAACAGGCGCCGCCGGCCGGTGGAAGCAGGCGCTGACGCCTGCATGGGCTGCCTGGCGATAGGACTTAGCCTGCGCGGTTGCCGAAGATGCCCGACAAGGACGCCAGCAGGTCGGCCGGGTTGAATTGCTGCTCTCCCTGCACCTCGCCGTTGGGAGTGGCCTTGTCCACCAGCTGCGGCAGCAGCGAGGACAGCGAGCCGAGCACGGAATCCGTGTCCTGCCCGGTCTTGGCGGCCAGTTCGTTGACGACGCCGGGATCCAGCACCGAACCGAGCTGGTCGGCGCTGACAGGCATGTTCTGGCCGGTGCCCACCCACGAGGCCACGATCTCGTTCAAGCCGCCCTTCTGGAAGCTTGCGATCAGGCCGGACAGGCCGCCCGGGTACTTGTTCAGTTGCTCGATCAGCGCGGGCAGCAGCGAAGCCGAACCCCCTTGCTGACCGCCGCCGGCCATCGAGGCCAAGGTATCCAATAGGCTCATCATCGTGCTCCTGAAAAATCGGAGAATCAGTATAGGCCCATGCCCGCCGCCCTGCCTGTCATCTGATGGATGACACCCGGCATCTTTGCAAAGCTTGTCGATTGCGGCCGGTCAGTTTGCGCCCTTCCCTGCCTGCAAGGCTTGCAGCGACTTCAGGCCGGCGCGGCCGTCCGGCCGCAGGCCCAGCTCGCGCTGCACCGTCTGCAAAGCCTCGCGGGTGCGCTTGCCGATCATGCCATCGGGTTCGCCGATCTCATAGCCGCGGGCAATCAGCAGCCGTTGCAATTCGCGCCGCTGCGCCCGCGACAGGCCCGGGTCGTCGGTCGGCCAGGCTTGCGCCAGCGGCCCGCCGCCGCGCAGCCGGTCGGACAGGTGGGCGATGGCCAGGGCGTAGCTTTCGGCGGCGTTGTAGGAATACAGGGCGTCGAAATTGCGCGTAACCAGAAAGGCGGGACCGCCCCGGCCCGCCGGCAGCAGCAGGCCCGCCGGCGTGTCGCCCGCGGGCAGCGGCTGGCCGTCGGCCCGCGTGACCCCGCGCCCGGCCCAGTACGACATCGCGCGCTTGTTCTTGCGGCCCGCGCCCGAGGTATCCAGGCCCGCCGGCAGGCGGACTTCGTAGCCCCAATGCAGGGCGCTGTTCCAGCCCGCGCGCTTGAGGAAATTGGCCGTGGAGGCCAGCGCATCCGGCACGCTATCGACCAGGTCGCGGCGGCCGTCGCCATCGAAATCCACCGCCAGGCGCAAGTAGGTCGAGGGCATGAACTGGGTCTGGCCGAAGGCGCCCGCCCACGAGCCGGTCAGACGCTCGGGCGCGATGTGCTCGTCCTGGATGATCTTCAGGGTGGCAAAGAATTCGCCGCGGAAATAGGCCTGGCGCCGGCCAAAGCAGGACAGCGTGGACAACGAAGTCAGCAGGGGCCGGCCACCAAGGGTGCGGCCGTAATTGCTCTCCACGCCCCAGACCGCGGCGATGGTGGCCGGGTCCACGCCGTAGCGCGACGCGGCGCGCTCCAGGTCGGACTGCCAGCGCGCCATCCCGGCCTGGCCGTCGGCCACGCGCTCGTCGTCGACCAGCGCCGCCATGTAGTCCCAGATCGGCGTCTTGAATTCCGGCTGGGCGTCCAGCAGATCCAGCACCGTCATGTCAGGCGCGAGCCCCGCGGTTTGTGTATCGAACGTGGCGCCCGACACGCCGGCCTTGAGCGCCGGGCCGCGCAATTGCGCCAGGCAGGCCGCGAACGCGTCGGCAGCGTAAGCCGCGGGCGCCGCCAGTGAGATGAAAGCGCTGCCGGCCAGGGCGCAGCTCAGCGCGCGCAGCGGGCGGGTCCGCAAGGTCTTGATGGAGTTGTCGATGCTCATGTCGTCCAGTCAACCGGCCTGCAATGCGGCAAGCTCGGCGTCGTCGAATCCGGCGGCGCGGCGCGCCTCCAGGTTGAAGGGGCCGCGCAGGCGGGGCGCGTCGTAGCGCTGCGCCAGTTCGGCATAGCAGGCCACGGGATCCTGGCCCATCTGCGCGCACAGGTGCTTGTACCAATGATTGCCGATGGCCACGTGGCCGATCTCGTCGGCCAGGATGATGTCGACGATGGCCGCGCTGTCCGCGTCCCCCGCGCCCGCCAGCTTGGCGCGGATTGCGGGAGAGGCATCCAGGCCACGCGCTTCCAGCGTGCGCGGCACCAGCGCCAGGCGTGCCAGCAGGTCTGTCTGCGTGCGTTGCGCCATGTCCCACAGGCCGTTGTGCGCGGGGAAGTCGCCATAGGCGTGGCCCATGACGGCCAGGCGCTGCCTGAGCAGATCGAAGTGATAGGCCTCTTCGCGCGCCACCCGCAGCCAGTCGCGGTAGAAGGCTGGCGGCATGCCGGCGAAGCGCCAGATGATGTCCAGCGCCAGGTTGATGGCATTGAACTCGATGTGCGCCAACGCGTGCAGCAGCGCCGCGCGCCCTTCCTGCGTGGCCATGGAGCGCTGCTTGACCTGGGCCGGGGGCACCATCTGCGGCAACGGCGGGCGGCCCGGCAACCCGGCCGTGGGCGCGAACACCCGCCCGCAGTCCAGCACCGCCCCATCCGAAATGGCGCGCACCGCCACCAGCTTGTCCTGCCACGCCGTGGCGGCCAGGGCCGCCAGCGCCTGCCCGCGCAGGCAATCCTGAGCGTGCCCGGCCGCAGCGGGCGTCGTATTGCTGTCCATATGCTTCTCTGTGCGGGCGGCCTCAAGCCCGCCCGAAATCCCGTGAAAACGCTGGGGCCGCAGGCCTCGCGCATACCCGGAGACTTTATCATTCAGCCATGGATTCCCTGCGCTTGACCATAGAGACCGACCTGTCCCGCATCGACGCCCAGCAATGGGACGCGCTGGCGGGAGACCAGCCCTTCCTGCGCCATACGTTCCTGCGCGCGCTGCACGAAACCGGCTGCGCCACGCCCCAGACCGGATGGGCGCCGCATTACCTGGCGTTGTGGCGCGACGGCGCGCTGGCCGCGGCCGCACCGCTGTACCTGAAGTCGCATTCGCGCGGCGAGTATGTGTTCGACTACGCCTGGGCCGACGCCTTCCAGCGCCACGGGCTGCGCTACTACCCCAAGCTGCTCTCGGCCATTCCCTTCACGCCGGTGACCGGCCCCAGGCTGCTGGCAGGCAACGATGAAGACCGCGCCACGCTGGTGCGCGGGCTGGTCGCCTTCGCCGAAGAGATCAAGGTTTCCTCGCTGCACCTGCTGTTCCCGTCGGACATCGACATGCAGGCGCTGCGCGAAGCCGGCTTCATGATCCGCGAAAGCGTGCAGTTCCACTGGACCAATCCGGGATACGCGGACTTCGACGCCTTTCTGGCCACGATGAGCCACGACAAGCGCAAGAAGATCCGCCAGGACCGCAAGAAGGTCGCGGCTGCCGGACTCTCGTACCGCTGGCTGCGCGGCGCCGCGATCGGCGCGGCCGAGCTGGACTTCTTCTATGAATGCTATTGCCGCACCTACTTCAGCCATGGCAATCCGCCCTACCTGAGCCACGAATTCTTCCGCCGCGCGCAGCGCGAACAGGCCGAGGCCTTTGTGCTGATCCTGGCGGAGCGCGACGGCCAGCCGGTGGCGGCGGCGTTGAACCTGGCGGGCGGCGACGCGCTCTATGGCCGCTACTGGGGTGCGACCGAATACGTGCCGGGGCTGCACTTCGAGACTTGCTACATGCAGTCCATCGCCTATTGCATCGCCCATGGCATCGCGCGCTTCGAGGGCGGCGCGCAAGGCGAGCATAAGATGGCGCGCGGACTGCTGCCCACGCCCACGTGGTCGGCGCATTGGGTCGCGCATCCCGGCTTCGCGGACGCGATCCAGAACTTCCTGGATGAGGAAACAGCGGCGGTGACGGACTATCTGGGAGAGCTGGAAAGCCACTCCCCGTTCAAGCGGCCGCGGGAAGACTGAATCCAGGGCCTGCTCACGCCAAAAAGCGCCTTGCAAAGGCCCTAAAGGAAGCGGTCCAGCAGCTTGCGGCTGTGCTTGTCCAAGGACTGGATGTCGCGCACCAGATAGAAGATGCCGTGGCTGTCTGCGATCAGCAGGGTCTGCGGACTCAGGCGGCGGATGTCCTCTTCGCCGCGCAGCGTGAACGAGGTCGGGCCGCGGTCGGTATCGACCTGCCAGGTGCTCGGGGTGGCGAAGGTGGAGACGCTGGCCAGCTTGCGGATCTCGGGCATGAACTCCCGGCTCGCCAGTTCCTCCTCGATCAGCGCGCGCTGCGGCGCCGGCACGTCGGACAGGTGTTCGATCCAGAGCAGTTCATGCCCATCCACCGTCACCAGCGACAGGCCGCGGCCCGGCTCGCTGATGGGAAAGGCGCGCACGGGCAGCACTCCTTCATGGGTTTCGCCACCGGCGGCCTGGAACTCCAGACGACCGAAGGCATTGCGGCGCAACTGAAAAGACGGCAAGGTCATGGCGATAATTCCGGTTCCGCGTCAGGCCACGGCGGCCATGTCTTCGCTGCCCGACGCCTGCGCGTCGGCCTCGGCCTGGCGCGCCTGCGCCTGGTACAGGCGATAGTAGGCGCCCTCGCGGGCCATCAGTTCTTCGTGCGGCCCCTGCTCCACGATCTGGCCGCGGTCCAGCACCACCAGGCGGTCCGCCTTGCGCAAGGTGCTCAGGCGGTGGGCGATGGCGATCGTGGTGCGGCCGCGCACCAGATTGTCCAGCGCCTTCTGGATTTCCTTTTCGGTGGTGGTATCCACCGACGAAGTGGCCTCGTCCAGGATCAGGATGCGCGGATCGATCAACAGCGCGCGCGCGATCGAGATGCGCTGGCGTTCGCCGCCGGACAGGGCCTGGCCGCGTTCTCCGACCAGCGAGTCGTAGCCGTGCGGCAGCCGCAGGATGAATTCGTGCGCATGCGCGGCGCGCGCCGCGGCCACGATCTCGTCACGGGTAGCGTCCGGTTTGCCGTAGGCAATGTTCTCGGCAATGGTGCCGAAGAACAGGAACGGCTCCTGCAGCACCAGCCCGATATTGCGGCGGTAGTCCGCCACGCGCACCGAACGGATGTCGGCGCCATCCACCAGCACCGCCCCTTCGGATACGTCGTAGAAGCGGCAGATCAGGTTGATCAGGGTGCTCTTGCCCGAACCGCTGTGGCCCACCAGGCCGATCATTTCGCCCGGAGCGATGGTCAGGTTCAAGCCGCGGATGACCTGGCGGTTGCCGTAGCGGAAACCCACGTCGCGCAATTCGATGCGGCCGTTGATGTGCGGCAGCTTGGCCGGGTTCTGCGGTTCCGGCACGCTGGACACGTGGTCCAGGATGTCGAAGATGCGCTTGGCGCCGGCGGCCGCTTTCTGCGTGACCGAGACGATGCGGCTCATCGAATCCAGGCGCATGTAGAAGCGCCCGATGTAGGCCAGGAAGGCAGCCAGCACGCCGACCGTGATCTGCTTCTGCGACACCTGCCAGATGCCGAAGATCCACACCACCAGCAGCCCCACTTCCGTAAGTAAAGTGACGGTGGGCGAGAACAGCGACCAGGTGGTGTTCACGCGGTCGTTGACTTCCAGGTTGCGGTTGTTGGCTTCGCGGAAACGCGCAACTTCACGCTTTTCCTGCGCGAACGCCTTGACCACGCGGATGCCCGGGATGGTGTCGGCCAGGACGTTGGTGATTTCCGACCAGATGCGGTCGACTTTTTCGAAACCGTGGCGCAGGCGGTCGCGCACCGCGTGGATCATCCAGATGATGAACGGCAGCGGCACCAGCGTGACCAGCGCCAGCCACGGGTTGATGGACACCAGGATGACCGCGGTCATGACGATCATCAGGATGTCGTTGGCGAAATCCAGCAGGTGCAGCGACAGGAACACGCAGATGCGGTCGGTCTCGCTGCCGATGCGGGAGATCAGGTCGCCCGTGCGCTTGCCGCCGAAATACTCCAGCGATAGCTGTTGCAGGTGTTCATAAGTCGTGGTGCGCAGGTCGGCGCCGATGCGCTCGCTGACCCAGGCCAGGATATAGGTGCGGGCCCAGCCCAGGCCCCAGGCCAGGAACGCCGAGGCCAGCAGCCCGCCCAGGTAGAGGCGGACCTTGTCGTAGTCGATGGGCGCGCCGTTCTGGAACGGAATCAGCACGTCGTCCATCAGCGGCATGGTCAGGTAGGGCGGCACCAGGGTGGCGGCCGTGCCCAGCAGCGTCAGGACGAAACCTGCCAACAGCGGGCCGCGGTAAGGCCGGGCAAAGCGCCACAGGCGCAGCAGCGCCCAGGTGGACGACGGAGCCGCCTGCTCCTGGTTGCAGGTCGGGCATTCTTCCTCGCCCGCCGGGATGACGTTATTACAGATGGTGCAGGTGCGTTCCGCCAGTTCCTCGACCTGATGGCCGGACAAACGGATGGCCTGCTGGGTCTCGAATTGCGCCAGCAGGCGCAGCGCTTCCGGATTGCGCGCCAGCGTGAAACGCCAGACGCCCAGGCGGGAGTCGTCGTCGTGCAATTCCAGCAACGCGGCGCCGGCGTGGTCGGTCAGGCTGAGCTTTAATTGGGGGCCATATACCCAGGATTCCCAGCGCGGCTCGTCGGAATGGCGGGCCAGCAGCCGGCGATCGGTGGCGGCGATCAGCCCCGGGCGGAACTTCAGGCGCTGATCCAGGTCTATTTCAACCCAGGCCAACAAGGTTTCGCCATCCGCCAATTCGGTGCTGATTTCATCGCGCCAGCGGGCAGGAAAGGCTTCGGCAAGGCCGGAAAGCAGGTTTGGTTTTTTCATTGGAACGCATACCGGGCCAGGACTCTGCCCTACTAGGCGGCAACCGGTTCGCTACCAGGACTGGCGGCAAACGTGTCCCTTCCTTACAACATAACGATTTCACGCCTTGAAGGCGTCGTATAGTAGCAGCCGATTTTTCTAATTAGGAATATCTGGGATCCCCCACTCGTTGGCATTATTCTAAAGGCGCAACCCCAATAAATTCGCGGTCTTGCATAGGGGCGTCCGCGCGTGCCAACCTGCTTCTCTCGTAAATTAAAACATGAAAAAGAAAGACATTGAATTTCTCGATGTCGTGGCTTTGCGCGGCCCGAACATTTGGACGTACCGCCCGGTACTCGAAGCGTGGGTGGATATCGGCGAACTGGAGGACTACCCCTCCAACACCATTCCCGGCTTTTACGAACGCCTGACGGAATGGCTGCCGACCCTGATCGAACACCGTTGCAGCCCGGGAGTCCGGGGCGGCTTTCTGTCGCGCCTGAAGGAAGGCACCTGGCCTGGCCACATTCTTGAACATGTCACCCTGGAACTGCAGAACCTGGCCGGCTTGCGCGGCGGTTTCGGCAAGGCCCGGGAAACCTCCACCCGCGGCGTCTACAAGGTCGTGGTGCGCGCCTGGCAGGAACAGGTCACCCGCACCGCCCTGAACGAAGCCCGCGACCTGGTCATGGCCGCCATCGAAGACCGTCCCTTCGATGTGCCCGCCGCCATCGCCAAGCTGCGCAGCCTGATCGACAAGCACTGTCTCGGCCCCAGCACCGCCTGCATCGTGGATGCCGCCGACGACCGCGACATTCCCTACATCCGCCTGTTCGAAGGCAACCTGGTGCAGTTCGGCTACGGCTCGGCCCAGCGCCGTATCTGGACCGCCGAAACCGACCGCACCAGCGCCATCGCCGAAGGCATTTCGCGCGACAAGGACCTGACCAAGGAACTACTGTCGACCTGCGGCGTGCCGGTGCCCGAAGGCCGTCTGGTGCGCAGCGAGGACGACGCCTGGGAAGCCGCCGAGGACATCGGCCTGCCGGTGGTCGTGAAACCCTACGACGGCAACCACGGCCGCGGCGTCTTCACCAATCTGACGACGCGCGAGGAAGTGGTATCGGCCTACCGCGTGGCCGTGGACGAGGGCAGCGGCGTCATCGTCGAGCGCTTCGTGCTGGGCAACGAGCACCGCCTGCTGGTCGTGGGCGACCGCATGGTGGCCGCCGCCGCCGGCGAACCGGCCTGGGTGACGGGCGACGGCAAGTCCACCATCACCGAACTCATCGACAGCCAGATCAATACCGACCCGCGCCGCGGCCGCACCGAGAACCACCCGCTGAACCCGGTGCGCCTCGATTCCGCCGCGCGGCTGGAAATCGCGCGCCAGGGCCTGACGGAAGACAGCGTTCCGCCCGAAGGCCAGCACGTGCTGGTGCAGCGCAGCGGCAACGTCGCCTTCGACGTCACCGACCGCGTGCATCCCAGCATCGCCGCCACCGTGACCCTGGCCGCGCGCATCGTGGGCCTGGACATCGCCGGCGTGGACCTGGTGGCCGAAGACATCTCCCGCCCGCTGGAAGAACAGCGCGGCGCCATCGTCGAAGTCAACGCCGGCCCCGGCCTGCTGATGCACCTGAAGCCGGCCGACGGCACGCCGCGTCCCGTGGGCCGCGCCATCGTCGACCATCTGTTCCCGGAAGGCGATGCGGGCCGCATCCCCATCGTCGGCGTAACCGGCACCAACGGCAAGACCGTGGTGGCGCGTCTGGTGGCCCGCCTGCTGAGCCTGTCCGGCAAGCGCACCGGCCTGGCCTGCAGCGAAGGCCTCTATCTGGACCGCCGCCAGGTGCAAAAGGGCGACCGCGCCGATTTCGCCTCGGGCACGCGCCTGCTGATGAACCGCAACCTGGACGCCGCCGTCATCGAGAACGACAGCGGCGTGATCCTGGGCCAGGGCCTGGCCTATGACCGCTGCCAGGTGGGCGTGGTCACCAACATCGACGACGCCGACCATCTCGGCGACTTCGACATCAACGAAACGGAGCGCATGTTCAATGTGTTCCGCACGCAGGTGGACGTGGTGCTGCCGGGCGGCGCCGCCGTGCTGAACGCGCGCGATCCGCGCGTGGTCGAAATGGCCGAACTGTCCGACGGCGCAGTCATCTTCTTCGGCATCGATCCCGCCCTGCCTGCCATCGCGGCCCATCTGCAGCAGGACGGCCGCGCCGTGTTCGTGCGCGACGGCGACATCGTGCTGGCGCAAGGCGGCCGCGAGGAACGCCTGGCCGCCGTGGCCGCGATCCCGCTGACCCATGGCGGACGCGTGGCCTTCCAGGTCGAAAACGTGCTGGCCGCGGTGGGCGCGGCCTGGGCGCTGGACATTCCCGTGGCGCTGATCCGCGCCGGCATCGAAACCTTCGATATCGACCAGGCCGATGCGCCCTGGCAGTTCACGCTGTTCGAACGCAACGGCAGCACCGTGGTGGTCGACGACGTGCACAACGCCTCGGCGCTGCGCCCCCTGATCGCCGCCATCGACCAGTTCCCCTCGACCACGCGCGCCGCCGTCTATTCGGCCGGCGCAGACCGCCGCGACGCGGACCTGATCGAACAGGGCAAGCTGCTGGGCGACGCCTTCGACCGCGTGGTGCTCTACGACGACCTGACCGTGCGCAGCAAGCGCCCGGAAGGCGAAGCGCGCGCGCTGCTGCGCCAGGGCCTGGCGCAAGGCGCCCGCGTCAAGGACATCCAGGAAGAGCCCGACCACGGCAAGGCCATCCAGAGCCAGCTCGACGGCATCGCCGCGGGCGACTTCGTCTTGTTGCAGTCCGACGAGGCCTTCTCCGGCCCCACCATCGATCTGGTCCGCCGCTGGATTCAGCAATACTGACAATATCTGCGCGCGCCCTCGCACTAGCGGGGCGCGCGTGAGCTAGACAGGAATACCTGCCATGGAAGTTTCCCGTATCCGAGCACTGCGCGGCCCCAATCTGTGGAGCAAGAACACGGCGATCGAGGCCATCGTTTCCTGCGCCGACGCCGAATGCTCCATCGACAATCTGCCTGACTTCGAAGCACGCCTGCGCGCGCGGCTGCCCCAGACCGGGCTGCTGCGTCCTGAAGGCCATCAGGGCGCGGTCTCCATCGCCCACGTGCTGCAGATCGTCGCGCTGACGATGCAGGCGCACGCCGGCTGCCCCGTCACGTTCGGCCGCACCGCCTCCACCATCGAGCCTGGCGTGTTCCAGGTGGTGGTCGAGTACAGCGAGGAAGAAGTCGGCATGCTGGCGATGGAACTGGCGCAAGTGCTGGTGCGCGCCGCGCTGGACGACACGCCGTTCGATCTCGCCGATGCCTTGAAGCGCCTGCGCGAGCTGGACGAAGACGTACGCCTGGGGCCCAGCACCGGCTCCATCGTCAACGCCGCCACCGCCCGCAACATCCCCTACCGCCGCCTGACCCAAGGCAGCATGGTGCAGTTCGGCTGGGGCAGCAAGCAGCGCCGCATCCAGGCCGCCGAAACCGACCTGACCAGCGCCATCTCCGAGTCCATCGCACAGGACAAGGACCTGACCAAGATGCTGCTGGACTCGGCCGGCGTGCCGGTGCCCATGGGGCGCTCGGTCACCACCGCCGAGGAAGCCTGGGCCGCGGCCGAGGAACTGGGCGGCCCGGTCGTGGTCAAGCCGCGCGACGGCAGCCAGGGCCGCGGCGTGGCCGTCAACATCGAAACCCGCGAGCGCGTGATCCAGGCCTTTGAAGTGGCCGAGGAAATCAGCTCCGAGGTCATTGTCGAACGCTACATCCCGGGCCACGATTTCCGCCTGCTGGTGGTCGGCGGCGCGCTGGTCGCGGCCTCGCGCCGTGATCCGCCGCAGGTCACGGGCGACGGCGTGCAGACCATCCGCCAACTGGTGGACCAGGTCAACGCGGACCCGCTGCGCGGCGACGGCCACGCGACCTCGCTGACCAAGATCCGCTTCGACGACATCGCCCTGGCCACGCTCAGGAAGCAAGGCTTCGAGGCCGACTCCGTGCCGCCGTCCGGCACCCTGATCTTCCTGCGCAACAACGCCAACCTCAGCACCGGCGGCTCCGCCACCGATGTGACCGACGAGGTGCACCCCGAAATGGCTGCGCGCGCGGTGTCGGCGGCGCGCATGATCGGGCTGGACATCTGCGGCGTGGACGTGGTCGCGGAGAGCGTGCTCTACCCGCTTGAAGAGCAGAACGGCGGCGTGGTGGAAGTGAACGCCGCGCCCGGCCTGCGCATGCACCTGAACCCGTCCTTCGGCAAAGGCCGCGCCGTGGGCGAAGCCATCATCGCCAATATGTACGCGGACGGCGACGACGGCCGCATCCCGGTCGTGGCCGTGGCCGGCACCAATGGCAAGACCACCACGGTGCGCCTGACCGCCCACATCCTGGGCGCTGCCGGCAACCGCGTCGGCATGACCAACTCCGACGGCGTCTACGTCGACAACCTGCGCATCGACACCGGCGATTGCAGCGGCCCGCGCAGCGCCCGCAGCGTACTCATGCACCCGGACGTGGACGCGGCCGTGTTCGAAACCGCGCGCGGCGGCATCCTGCGCGAAGGCCTGGCCTTCGATCGCTGCAACGTGGCCATCGTCACCAACATCGGCATGGGCGACCACCTGGGCCTGGGCTACATCAGCACGGTCGAAGACCTGGCCGTGGTCAAGCGCGTGATCGTGCAGCACGTGCATCCCTCGGGCACCGCGGTGCTGAACGCGGCCGACCCCATCGTGGCCGAAATGGCCGCGAGCTGCCCCGGTTCTATCACCTACTTCGCCGAAGACCGCAATCATCCCGTGCTGGCCACGCACCGCGCGCAAGGCCTGCGCTGCGTGTATCGCGACGGCGACGCCATCGTGACCGCGCAGCAAGGCGCCGAAGAGACCCGCTACCCGCTGGCCGCCATTCCGCTCACGCGCAACGGCACCATCACCTTCCAGGTCGAAAACGCCATGGCCTCGATCGCCGCCGCCTGGGCGCTGGGCCTGGACACGGACATCATCCGCCGCGGCCTGGCCACCTTCGTCAACGACGCCCAGACCGCGCCCGGACGCTTCAACGTGTTCGACTACCGCGGCGCCACGGTGATCGCGGACTACGGCCATAACCCCGATGCCATCCTGGCCCTGGTGCGCGCGGTGGACGCCATGCCCGCCAAGCGCCGTTCCGTGGTCATCAGCGGCGCGGGCGACCGGCGCGACGAAGACATCCGCATGCAGACCGAGATACTCGGCGACGCCTTCGACGACGTGCTGCTCTACCAGGACCAATGCCAGCGCGGCCGCGCCGACGGCGAGGTGCTGGCCCTGCTGCAGCAAGGCCTGGTCAACGCCAGCCGCAGCAAGCACGTCGAAGAGATCCACGGCGAGTTTCTCGCCATCGACACGGCGCTGGCGCGCCTGGGCGCCGGCGACCTGTGCCTGATCCTGGTCGACCAGGTGGAAGAGGCGCTGGATCACATCGCGCGCCGCATCGCGCAAGCCTGAGCCTTTTGCGGCTCTCGAAGTAAAAGCGGGGCGCCCTGAGGCGCCCCGTTTGCATATTGCGTCAGCGCGCGCCGGTCAACTGCTGGACGACGCCACGGGCGCGGCAGCCTGGTACCTGTCGGTCACGTGCGTGCATCCCATCGCCGCCATCGCGGCCAGCGTCAGCAAGATAGCGCTGCAAAGTCGTTGCGTCATGCGAGTTCCTCTTCCTTTTCTGCGGCCGAACGTGATTGCCGGTACCGCCAAGACTATACCGTCGCGCCCTTCCGTAAGCCAGCCGCGGACCGCGCAGGCTGCGCGCGCAAATCCGGTTACCAGGCCCGCTCAAAAGAGGACAAGACATTGCCGGAATGTAACTGCCACACCTAGTGCGGCTGCAACCTCTGCTCGCCGGAAACCACGCATTTTTGCGGACCAGCCGCCGTTACATTTACCCACAGCCAGGTTTGACGGCCATGCCGTGGACTCGTACGGTTAATGCATGGCCTGCACGAGATCTTTTAAATCGACAGGCCCTAGCTGATCAGTGTCCCACTCAACCGCGACAGCCCGGTTTACAGGCCGCAAACCGGATGCCGCTAGCAACAGGAGAGGTCACCATGAACAACGACATCATCGCTGGCAAGTGGAAGCAACTGGCAGGCAAGGCCAAGGCCGCCTGGGGCGAGCTCACCGACGACGAGCTGACCCGCACCGAAGGCAACGCCGAACGTCTGGCGGGCCTGATCCAGGAGCGTTACGGCAAGACCAAGGAACAGGCAGAGAAGGAAGTCCGCGACTTCTTCGACCGTAATCCTTGATCCGTCCAACCACCAGGAGAAGCTGACATGCTGCACTACGCCGTAGTTTTCTTCGTCATCGCCATCATCGCGGCTGTCCTGGGCTTCGGCGGCATCGCCGCCGGCGCTGCCGGTATCGCCAAGATCCTGTTCTTCGTCTTCCTGGTATTGGCGCTGCTGTCCATCCTCGGCGGCGCATTCCGCAAGAAATAGAACTCGCACCCAAGACATTCCTCAATCCCCGCGTCTCGACGCGCTGAACCACTAACAAGGAGCATGACTATGGAATTCCGCAAGCTGATCGCCGCCGCTGCACTGGGCACGGGCGCCGTCTTCACTTCCATGGCTTTTGCCGCCGACGACGGCAAGCCGAAACAGTCCGTGGGTGAGTACGCGTCCGACGCCACCGTGACCACCAAGGTCAAGGCCGCCATCGTGGCCGACAAGCAGCTGAGCGCGCTGGACATTGCCGTGGAAACCAATGCTGGCGTCACCAAGCTGACGGGTACCGTCGGCACCGCGGCCGAGGCCGATCACGCCGCCACCGTGGCGCGCGGCGTCGAAGGCGTCAAGCAGGTGATGAACAACATCAAGGTCGACCCGGCCAAGAACAAGAAGTAAGCCTCGGGGGCTCAAGCCCTTTCCTGAAATGCAGAGCGGCGCCTGTGTCGGACAC